>JALOQY010000414.1 GCA_025459285.1 Planctomycetota bacterium
GACCAGGCCATGGCTCGATGCAGCAAGGGAGTGGTGCTCGCCGTCTTTTCGATCCTGCTCTGGATCACGGTGAGTCGGGGGGAATCGGAGGGGGAAGATAGAATCCCCTCCCAAGAGGAGCTCGTGGTCCTCCTGGAGTCGCTGGAGACCTCCTACCTGGATATCAGCGCGGAGGTGAAGACGGACCACCGGACCTCTCGAGCCTTCCTCGATCTGGTCGGGTCTCCGGTCGTGAACCGGGTTCCGCAAGGCGGTAGGTGGATGGTGGCCGGCGAGATGCAGCGTTACGAGGTGGACATGCAGTACGGTGAGACCTCGGCGCGAGAGATCTGGTCGTATGACGGTCAACGTACCTATGTGCAGTACGACCGGACCCGGTACGGGATGATCGGCGATCCGGACCTGCGAAAGGTGCAGCAGACTCCGTCCCTCCTGCTTGGCAACACCGAGTATCGAACGCTCTCCTCATGGCTCGCAGACTCCGAGCTCCAGGGGGCGCGTTACCTGGACGGCGATCTCGAGATCCGTTTCCGAGAACTCAGAGACGGCCGGCCGGATGGGCGAGACTTCCGCGTTGTCCTGTCGATGGAGCATGGCGGGCGCCCCCGGGAGATAGAGGTCCATGGGTCCAGCGGCGTCCTGCTCCAGCGCGTGGAGGTCACCGCCTTTCGGGAAGTCCCTCCGGAGAGCGGCCGGTTCCTTCCGGTCCGCGGCCGGCTTGTCCAGTACTACCGCGGACCGGACGGGGAGGCGTTCGAGGGACATCGGGTGGACTTCGAGGTAGAGGACATCGAGGTGGATCGGGGGCTCGAGGCGGCGGACTTCCGGATCGACTTCCCCGAGGACTATTTGGTTTCGAACCAGTTGGGCGGCGAGGTCCAGAACGCTGAGCCGAAGAATGTCCGGCGCATGATGGAGACGGTCCGGACGATCTCCGAAGAGCGTTCCCGGGAAGCCGGCAGGGAGCGGCACGAATCCGAGACTCCGTCGGCCGTGGGATCGGCGGCGCGGGATGCGGAGAGCGGGGAGTCGGGGGGCGGGCGGCTCATCGGTCTGCTGCTGATCGTGGTGGCTCTCCTCGCCGGCCTGACTTTCCTCCTCGCCACGCGACGGACGACGAGCCGGTGACACGGTTCCTTCCGGCGGCCGTGCTCGGGGTGTGCTGTCTTCTCGCGGGAGCCGTCCTTCTGCTCGGTGGCCTGGGGCCGCGGGCGGCAGTCCCACCCACGCCGCCGCCGTCGTCACGGCCACCCGTCGAGGACCGGAGCGGAGATGGCCGGGAGCCGACGACCCTTCGATCCCGGCCAGAGTCTCTGGCGATCGAGGCGCCGGTCTTCCTCACCGGGAGGATCCTCTTTCGCTCTTCGGCCCCGGGGAGCCTGGAGTTCCCCGCGCATGCGCTCTGGTCGAACGGCGATGACGGCCCATCACTCGTCCTCTGGGCGACCCGATCGCCGCTCGAGGCGGGGCGTCCGCTGGTCGCGGCAGTGCCAGGTCCGTGTCTCGCCGTCGAGTTCGACGGAGAGCGGCGGATCCGGTGTCTGCTGCCGGTCGCGAAGAGTGGAGACCGCCGTCTCGACCGGAGTGTGGATCAAGCGCTCCGACAGGTCGCCCGCTACGGCGTCCCTCCCCCGCGATCCCACAACCGAGACCTCCCCTTCGAGTGGGAACGAGAGGGATCCTTCTCCAGTGTCGGTTCGAGTTCCGGGGGCGGGGTTTCCTGGCGCCCTGCCCCCGGACGCGATCGACCCCTGGCGCTCGAGGGAAAGATCCACCTCTCCCGAGCCGGCGCGGGCTCCTGGTCGTTCTCCATCGACGGAGCGGGAGAGCGTGTCGAAGGGCGGCTCGAGCAGGTATCGACACCCCGGTACGTTCCGGAGCTCGTCGAGCTCGCCCGGGCGCTTGACGCCGGGCTGGACGAGCAACACAAGGGGCTCCGCGCCCTCGCTTCGGTCCTCGTCCCCCCGTCCTTGCCCCTCGATCGCGCCTTCGCCGGTAGCGAGCCACTCCTCCTTACCGGCCTCTTGCTCGCCGGCCGATCGCGTCACCGGGCGCTCGAGGAGGTCGTCACGCTCTACTCCTCGTTCGACGCAGAGGATCGGGCCGGAGTGCTCGAGAAGGTCCAGGCGAGGGCCGGTCGCTTACCCCGAAGCCTATGGGGCGCAGCCCTCGAAAGCGATGACCCGGTCGTGCTCGCCGTGGCACTGGGGGCGAAGGTGGAGGGAGACCGTAGGCCGGAAGACCTCCAGAGAGTCATGGATCTCCAGCTCTGGACTCGACGACCCGCGGTCCGGCGTCTCCTGATGCGCTGGCTCGCGGACCAGCAGGATCCGGCCCTCGATGAGTCGGTCCTGCTTCGCCTCGCCGAGGACGATTGTCCGGTGACCGCCGCGGAGGCGCTCACGGGCCTGGTGCGGCGTAACCGGACCCTCGCCCGAACCGTGGCTCTCCGGATCCTCTCCCGGGAGGGGACTTCGCCGATGCTGCGTGAGGTGGCTCGTCGCTGTCTCGGAGAGGAGGAGCGTAGATGAGATCCAGTCCGTGGCGTCGAGCGGCCCGCCGGGGCCTCGGGATCGTCTTCATCGGGGCGGCGGTGGCCAAGATCCTGACACCGGATGCCACGAAGGTGGCTTTGCTGTACACCGGCCTGACGGCCTTCGAGCCCGGCTTGGTCGTCACGCTCGTAGTGGGCTGGGAGCTCCTCCTGGGAGCCCTCCTCGTGTGCGACGTGCGAGGAATGTACGTTTCCCTCGCGCTCGCGACGACCGGCGGAGCGATGCTCCAGTTCCATCTTCTCGGCTCGTCCCGATCTTGCGGCTGCTTCGGACTTCCCCTGCCTCTCGGTCTGGAGCTCGCGCTGTCGGGGTTGGTGGTCCTCGCCACATTCGTCGTCGCGGCAGGTGACTTGGTGGATCGGAGCCAGGGGCGACAGAACCGCCGTACCGCGGCTGTCCCGCTGATGGCTCTGCTCGGCGGTTTGTCGGTGCTCTTCGTGCTCGGCGGAGAGGCCCACGGCGGGCAGCCGAGCGTGCTCGAGCCGCTGGATCCCGTGCGTGCGCGGGCGGCGTTGCCTCCGGGCCGTGAGGTGTCCCTCCGGATCCGCAACCGATCGACGGAGCAAGTCGAATTGAGAGAAGTCCTTCCCTCCTGCGAGTGTGTCACCGTTCGACGCTTTCCCCGGGTGCTGCGGCCCGGCCAGATGGGGGCCCTGGTCGTGCGAGTGGACCCCGAGCGGCTGGATGGGCGGGAGTGGGTCGGCGTATTCGTGTTGGGGGCCGGCGCGCGTGCGGGTTCCTTCGTGCAGGATCTGCGCGTCCTCACCGAGTGAGCTCCGGCACTGATGCGGATCCTCTTGGACAACGGAACGCCGAGAGGCGTCGCCCCAGCATTGGCGGACCACGAGGTCGAGGAGGCCCTTTCGCGCGGCTGGGACACCCTCCGCAACGGCGAGCTGCTCGACGCGGCGGAAGCGGCTGGATTCGATGTCTTCGTCACGACAGATCGCAACATCCGTCACCAACAGAACCTGGCCGGCCGCAAGCTGGCAATCGTGGTGATTGGGGCGGGCCGTTGGAGGCTCATCCGGAAGGTGCTTCCGGCCATTGCCGCCGCCGTCACCGCCGCGGCACCCGGTAGCTTCGCTGAGGTCGAGATTCCGCTCGACTGACAGGGGTCTGAGGCGGACGCGGGTCTTCCTTCCGCGTCGAGTGAGCGCTCAGGCCATCAGGACCAGGCTCGCCGCCATCACCGCCATCCCGGCGACGAGCC
>JALOQY010000096.1 GCA_025459285.1 Planctomycetota bacterium
GGCGAAGGTCGCCGAACTCGTCGGGGCGTAACCGACCGCCGGGGACCGGCTCACTCCCCCGCCCGGATCCCGTGGCGCTTCATCTTGCGCCACAGGGTGTTGCGGGAAACGCCCAGCTCCTTCGCCGCCTTCTGGCGGTGGCCTCCGGCGCGGGCCAGCGCAGCGCGGATCTCGTCGGCCTCGGCACGGCGGAGCGGGCTCGCCACGAGGGCCATCGTCAGGGCCGTCTTCCGCGCCTCGACCACATGGGGCGGGAGGTCCTCGAGCTGGATCGTGTCCCCTGCGCAGACCACGAAGCCGTGCTCGATGGCGTTCTCCAGTTCTCGCACGTTCCCCGGATAGTCGTAGGCCATCAGCGCGGCGAGAGCGTTCTCCGTGCAGCGGCGGATCCGGCGCCCCTGCACCCGGTTCATCCGCGTGATGAAGTGCTCCACGAGGAGGGGGATGTCCTCCTTCCGCTCGGCGAGGGCGGGGAGCCGGACCCGGATCACGTTCAGCCGGAAGAAGAGGTCGTGGCGGAACCGGCCGGCCTGCACCTCGGCGACCAGGTCCTTGTTCGTGGCGGCGAGCAGGCGCACGTCGGCGGCGATGGGGCCGCGCCCGCCGAGGGGCTCGTACTGCTTCGTCTCCAGCACCCGGAGGAGTTTGGCCTGGAGGGTGATCGCCAGGTCCCCCACCTCGTCGAGGAGTAGCGTCCCTCCCTCGGCGAGGGCGAACCGGCCGGGCTTGTCGGTCTTCGCGTCGGTGAAGGCCCCCTTCATGTACCCGAAGAGCTCCGATTCGAGGAGCGTGTCCGGCAGGGCCGTGCAGTTCACCGCCACGAAGGGCTTCTCGCTCCGGGGACCGAGGTCGTGGATCGCGCGGGCCACCAGTTCCTTCCCGGTGCCCGAAGGCCCCTCGATCAGCGCGGTGCTGCCGCTGCGCGCCACGAGCGGGAGCAGTTCGACGACCTTGCGCATCGCCGCCGACTTGAAGACGAGATCCTGGAACTGCCAGGTCCCCGCGAGCTGCTTCCGGAGTTCCCGCTCGGCGGAGAGGTCGCGGAACATCTCGACACCGCCGAGCACCCGCCCTTCCGCATCCATGAGGGCGGCGGTGCAGATGGAGAGCGGCACGGCGTTCCCGCGCTTCGTGAGGATGGTGACCTCCCGGTCCTCCATCCGCTCGCCGGTGTCGATGCTGTGCTTGAGCAGGCAGGCTCCCGCACAGTGGTCCGCCCGCAGCACCTCGTGGCAATGGTGCCCGAGGGCCTCCACGCGGCTGTATCCGGTGATCTCCTCCGCCGCACGGTTGAAGGTGGTGATCCTCCCCTCCTCGTCGATCGTGAAAATGCCGTGGGAGATGTTGTCGAAGATCAGGGGGATGAAGCGGCTGTCGAGCACGAGACCCATCCCGGCCATTCTCCCACGGCCGTTCCAGAGGCGAGACAACAATGTCTCGGTCGCTCCATAATCGAGACGCGTGACGTCCGGCATGCGACACTCAGAGACATGTAGCGACATCCACAAGATGTTTCCATGTAATGCTTTATGGCATCACAACCCTCTTTCGGCACATCCGTTGCTCCTACGGGAATCGCCTGTCGGATGATCCCCACCGGAGGATGACCCCTTGCCCCGCAAAATGCCCTACTATGTCGAACCCTACGACCTCGTCGGGCGTCCCGCCCGGTTCCTCGAGGCGTTCGCGGCGATCCTCGAACACTCGACCTACGGGCCGGTGATCGACTTCTACGCCCGTCTGAAGACCCGCTGCGCCCGCTGCCCGGACCTCTGCCCCGTCTACCAGGTCACCGGCGAGAAGCGGGATATCCCCTGCGAGCGGTCGGACATGCTGCTCGAGGTCTACCGGCGGTACTTCACGACCCGGGGCAAGATGAAGGGCCGGCTGCTCGACGACTTCGAGTTGACCGACGAGTACCTCGACGACATGGCTGAGTCCTACTGGCGCTGCACGGCGTGCCGCCGGTGCAAGCTCGAGTGCCCCATGGGCATCGACCACGGCCTCATCACCCACCTCGCGCGGTGGATCCTCTCGGAGATCGGCATCGTCCCGAAGGCCCTCGTCGTCTCGGTCCGGGAGCAGCTGGAGGGTGAGACCAAGAATACCTCGGCCATACCCGTGCCGGCTCTGCAGGACAACTGCGCGTTCCTGGAGGACGAGATCCGGGAGATGTTCGGCTACGAGGCGAAGTTCCCCATCGACGTGAAGGGCGCCGAGTGGGTCTTCTTCCCGGCGGTGAGCGACTATCTGCTGGAAGCCGACACCCTGATGGGGATCGCCGTCGTGATGCAGATCACCGGCGGCTCCTGGACCATCGGCACCGGGGACTTCGACGGCATCAACTACGGCCTCTTCTACAGCGACCGGATGCTCGGCCGCATCGTGCGGAACGAGGCCGCGGAGGTGCGTCGGCTCGAGGCGAAGGGCGTTCTCGCGGGCGAGTGCGGCCACGCCACCCGCGCCGCGAAGGGCTTCATCCCCACCTACGCCGGCGGGGAGAACGCGCCGCCGGTCATGAACATCATGCAGTACACGCACCGGGTGTGGAAGGAGGGCAAGCTCCCGCTCCTCGCCGGCGCGATCAAGGAGCGCGTGACGTACCACGACCCGTGCAACATCGCCCGCTCGGGCTGGATCCTGGAGGAGCCGCGGGACATCCTGAAGCACATCTGCGCCGACTACGTGGACATGTTCCCGAACCGCCGCGAGAACTACTGCTGCGGCGGAGGGGGCGGCTCCGTCTCGATCGACGAGATTCGCGAGTTCCGCACGAAGACCGGGGGGAAGGCGAAGGCCGACCAGATCCGGGCCACCGGCGCGAAGTACGTCGTCGCCCCCTGCGCCAACTGCAAGAAGCAGGTCCGCGAGGTCTGCGAGGACCACGGCCTCTCCGAAGTCGAAACCGTGGGCCTCCACGACCTGATCCTCAAGGCCATCGACTGGGACCGCGTGAAGAACGTGAAGAAGGAGACCGCCTGAGATGGATGCGTGGCTCGATTTCGCCCGCGGACCGGCGTTCCGGTTCGCCCTCGCCGTCATGGTGCTGGGCCTCCTGCGCCACTTCGCGCTGGCCCTGCTCTCGGTGCGCGCGATCCTCCGGCGCGCCGGGGACAAGACCCTCCCCGTCACCCAGATCCGGAAGGCCACGCTGTCCTGGCTCTTCCCGGTGAAGAAGCTCGGCCATCACACGCTCTTCGCCGCCGCCTCGGTCCTGTTCCACCTCGGGGCGATCGTGGCGCCGCTCCTCCTCGCCGCCCACGTCACGCTCATCGAGGCGTCCACGGGCCTTGCGTGGCCGGCCCTGAACCCGCTGGCGGCGGACATCCTCACGCTCCTCGCCATCGGCGGCCTCCTCGTCCTGTTCGTCGTGCGCATCGCGAAGCGCGCGGCCCGGGATCTCTCGCAGCGCTCGGACTACGGAGTGCTCCTGCTGGTGCTGGTGCCGTTCGTCACCGGCTTCCTCGCCGCCCACCCGGGCCTGAACCCGTTCCCCTTCACGGCGGTGCTGCTGCTGCACTTCCTCTCCGCCGACCTCCTGCTGTTCATGTTCCCGTTCACCAAGCTCGTCCACGTGGTCCTGCTGCCGGCCACCCAGCTCGTCTCGGAAGCCGCCTGGCGCTTCGATCCGGACGCGGGTGAGAAGGTCGCGAAGGCCCTCGGGAAGGAGAACCAGCGGATATGAGCCACAAGGGCATCCTCACCGACGTCACCAGGTGCATCGGCTGCGCCTCCTGCGTCACGGCCTGCCGCGAAGCCAACGACACCGGCTCGCCGGTGCCGACGCCGTGGCAGCCGGACGTGAACGAACTCTCCGCCACGCGCTGGACCACGCTCGACCGTCTGCCCGGCGGCCGCTTCGTCCGGCGGCAGTGCCGCCACTGCCTCGAACCCGCCTGCGCCTCGGCCTGCCCGGTGGGCGCACTGCAGAAGGCGCCGGACGGCGCGGTCATCTACGACTCGGCACGCTGCATGGGCTGCCGCTACTGCATGATGGCCTGCCCCTTCGCCATCCCGCGCTACTCCTGGGACACCGCGGTGCCCTACGTGCGCAAGTGCGTGCTCTGCCACGACCGGATCGCGCGCGGCGAGGCGACCGAGCCCGCCTGCACCGAGGCCTGCCCGGTGGAGGCCACGATTTTCGGCGACCGCGAGGCCCTCCTCGCCGAGGCGAAGCGCCGCATCGCGGAAAAACCCGACCTCTACGTGGACCGCGTGTGGGGCGAGCACGAGGCCGGGGGGACGGGCATCCTGAACATCTCGGACGTGGACATCCCGCTTCCGGCCACCGTCCCCACCGACCCGCTCCCGGAGCGGACGATGAAGGTGCTCCGCACCGTCCCGGCGGTCTTCGTGGGCGTCGGCGCGGCCATGGTCTCGCTGCGCTGGCTCATCGGCCGGCGCGACCGCCTGCGGGCGGAGGCGGCCTCCGGGGACGGACACACCGAGGCTCCCGCGACGGATGAGAAGGAGAACCACTGATGGACGCCGGCAACTCGAGGGTCCGCACGACGAAGGCCGTCCTCTGGTTCATCGTCGGCTTCGCGATCATCGTGGGCGCGGCCCGGTTCCTCACGGGCCTCGGCACGGTCACGAACCTGACCGACCGGACACCCTGGGGTCTCTGGGTCGGGTTCGACGTCCTCGGCGGCGTCGCCCTGGCTGCCGGCGGATTCGTCATCGCCGCCAGCGTCTACATCCTGCGCCGGGAGAAGTTCCGACCGCTCCTCCGTCCGGCCATCCTCACCGCGTTCCTCGGCTACGCCGCGGTGGCGGCGGGGCTCCTCGTCGACCTCGGGCGCCCGTGGAACATCTGGCGGCCGATGTTCTTCTGGCAGCACCACTCCGCGCTCTTCGAGGTGGCGTGGTGCGTGATGCTGTACCTCTCGGTCCTGGCGCTCGAGTTCGCCCCAGTGCCGCTCGAGAGCTCGAGGTTTCACCGGCTCACGAAGGCCCTGAAGTCGGCGAGCCTGCCGCTGGTGATCCTCGGGATCATGCTCTCGACGCTGCACCAGTCCTCCCTCGGCACCCTGTTCCTCATCGCGCCGGCGCGCGTCCACCCCCTCTGGTACACGCCGCTCCTGCCGCTCCTCTTCTTCATCTCCGCGGTGGCGCTCGGCATGGCCATGGTGGTGGTCGAGTCGAAGGCCTCGGCGTGGCTCTACCGGAAACGCCCCGAGGACCACGTCCTCTCCTCGCTGCTGCGCCCCCTCGGCTTCACCCTGCTCCTCTACGCCGGGATCCGGATCGGCGATCTCGTCGCCCGGGGCGAGGGCGCGGGTCTGTTCGATGGCTCCTGGGAGAGCGCGCTCTTCTGGCTCGAGACGGGTCTCAGCTCCCTTCTCCCCGCGGCGTCAGCCCTGTCCGGTCTGGCGCGCCGCAGCGGCAAAGCCCTCTTCGCCACGGGCCTGATGGTGGTGTCCGGCTTCGTCCTCCACCGTATCGACGTGGGCGGCGTGAGCGGCGTAGGCCTCACGGATTCCGGGTACTTCCCCTCGCTGTTCGAGATCTCGCTGAGCCTCGGCGTCGTCTCCGGCGCGATCCTCCTCTTCCTCTTCTTCGTCGAGCGCTACCGGGTCTACGATCCCGAGCCCGCGCCGGCCCGCCGCCCCGCGGCGTGCCGCGCCCCGCTCGCCGCGGCGCGCGCCTACTCGTCGGTCTTCGTCGCGGGGGCGGCCATCGCCTTCGCGCTCCTTCCGGGGGGAGCGGTCTTCGGCGCGAAGCCGCTCGACATGCCCGTCACCGGCGCCCGCCGGGTGCTGGCCGTGGAGAAGACACGCGAGAACCCGCCCGGGAAGATGCTGGTGTTCGCGGCGCGCGGCGCCGCCGAGGCCCGCGAGGTGCTCCTCGTGGACGGCAACCGCTCCGGGGAGTACGCGCTTTTCGACCACGAAGCCCACATGAAGCGGCAGGGCGAGAAGGAGAGCTGCGGCATCTGCCACCACCTGAACCGGCCGAACGACCGCGAGAGTTCGTGCTTCGAGTGCCACCGCGACGCGTGGCAGCCCACCGACATCTTCCGCCACGGCGCGCACATCGAGGCCACCGGCGGGAATCGGGGCTGCACGGAGTGCCACGTCACTCCCGCGGCGCCGAAGACCCGGGCCGCCACGCGCCCGTGCCGGGAATGCCACGAGGACATGGTGGCCACCGGCAAACGGGAATTCGTGGCGCCGCCGGCGGCCGACTCCCCGTTCCACGCGCCGGGGTACATGGACGCGATGCACGGCACCTGCCGGAAGTGCCACGAGGAGGAGGACCGCACGAAGGGCGTGAAGGTGCCCGAACTCGCCCTGTGCAGCACCTGCCACCCGGAGGCCGTGGACCTGTCGCCGCGACCGGCCGGGAGGAAGGACTGAGATCGCCGTGGTCGATCAACCACTGATCCTGATCGTGGAGGACGAGCCGGACGTGGCCCGCTATCTCGCGGCGGCCCTGGAGGACGAGGGCTTCTCGGTCATCGCCGCCGCGAACGCCGAGGCCGGTCTCGATCTCGCGGAACAGCGGCGTCCGGACCTCGTCTGCCTCGACCTGGTGATGCCCGGCCCGAGCGGGCTGTCCTTCTACCGCGAACTGCTGGCGTGCGAACCACTGTGCGCGACGCCCATCGTGGTGGTGACCGGCCTGACACGGGCCGACGCCCGGAGCCGGCTCGGACTCGGCGACACGCTGCCGGAACCCGCAGCGTTCATCGAGAAGCCTGTGGACCTGCCGGCTCTCGTGAAGAGCGTCCGGGAGATCCTGGCCGCCCGGAGGAGTTGACCATGCCCGCGCCCATGTACGAACGGTGGCTCCGGGAGGAGCTCTTCGAGAAGGCCCCGCTCAATATCTCGGTCATCGACCGGGAGTACCGGATCGTCGCCGCCAACCGCAACTTCGAGTCCGTGTTCGGGAAGCCGGACGGGCGCCGGTGCTACGAGATCCACATGCGCCGCGACGCCCTGTGCGAGGACTGCGCCGTCGCGAAGACGTTCGCCGACGGGAAGCCACGGGTGAACGAGGGGACCGGCCTCGACCTCGACGGCCGCCCGGCGCACTACCTCGTCCACATCGCGCCGATCATGGCCGAAGACGGGAGCATCCCCTACGTGATCGAGATGTCCACGGACATCACCGAGATGCGCCGGCTGAAGCTCGAATACCAGACGCTGTTCGAGCAGGTGCCCTGCTATGTCACCGTTCTGAATCGCGACATGCGGGTCGTCCGGGCGAACGAGCGGTTCCGTGAGAAGTTCGGGGAGGTCTCGGGCCAGCGCTGCTTCCGCGTCTTCAAACGGCGCGACCGGGAGTGCGAAGACTGCCCGGCGAAGCGCACCTTCGAGGACGGCACGATCCACACTTCCGAGCAGGTGGGGATCTCGCGGCACGGGGAGGTCACGAACTACATCGTGACGACCGCGCCGGCCTCCCGCGGCGAGGGAGGGTTCTCCCACGTCATCGAGATGGCGATCGACGTGACGAAGCTGCGCGAGGCGGAGCAGGAGCTGAAGCGGGCGAACGCCCTGCGCGAGGCGCTCGTGGAGCACTCCACGGACGCCATCGTGGGTACCGGGCCGGACGGCCGGGTGCTCCTCTTCAATCCCTCGGCCGAGCGCCTGTTCGGGATCCCCCCGGGCGCGATCACGGGGAAGACCCCGCCGACCGGGATGTTCCCCCCGGAGTTCGGACCGGTCCTCGAGGCCGGGGCCGGCGACTGCCTCCTCGACTCCGCCACGGTCCGCACGGCCTCCGGAGAGGAGATCCCGGTCCGTCTGTCGGGCCACGCGATGAAGAAGGACGGCGAGGCCCTCGGGGCCGCGGTCTTCCTTCAGGACCTCCGCCCCATCCGGAGGCTGGAGAGGGAGAAGATCGACGCCGAGCGCCTCGCGGCGGTGGGCCAGACGGTGGCCGGCCTCGCCCACGGCATCAAGAACATCCTCACCGGCCTGGAGGGCGGGATGTACTTCCTGCGTACCGGCATCAAGGGCGGGAAGAAGGAGCGCCTCGACGAGGGCTGGGGGATGCTCGAGCGGAACATCGAGAAGGTGTCCGTCCTCGCCCGGAACCTCCTCGCCTTCTCCAAGGGACGCGTGCCGAAGGTCGAGGTCATGGCGCCCGAAGTGATCGTCTCGGAGATCGTCGCGCTCTACCGCGACGCCGCCTCACAGCAGGGGGTCGCGGTGGAGTGCGCGGTCCCCGTCCCGCCGGCGCCCGCCCCGCTGGACGCCGAGGCCATCCACACGTGCCTCGCGAACCTCGTCTCGAACGCGATCGATGCCTGCCGCATGGGGCAGCGCAGGCCCTGCCGGGTGACCCTGGGCGTCCGCGACGAAGGCGAGGACCTCGTGTTCGAAGTCTCGGACGAAGGCTGCGGCATGGACCAGGAGATCCGGCGCCTCGCCTTCACCAACTTCTTCACGACCAAGGGCACCGGGGGCACCGGGCTCGGCCTCCTCCAGACGCGCAAGCTGACGCAGGAGCACGGCGGGCGGGTAGAGTTCACGTCCGAGGCGGGCACGGGGTCGGTCTTCCGACTGATCTTCCCGCGACACCGCCTGCCGGAACCCGGTACAGTAGAGGGCTCAGGAGGCCAGTCATGAACGCGATCGAGGGCAGGCGGGTGCTCGTGGTGGACGACGAACCGGACGTCCGGCGGTATCTCGCGGCCATCCTGGAGGACGCGGGCTTCGCCGTGGACACTGCGGCGGACGGAGACGCGGCGCTCGCGCTCGTGGAGAAGCGCGCTCCGGACCTCATCTCCCTCGACCTCGTCATGCCGGGGAAGAGCGGCATCCGCTTCCTCCACGCGCTCCGCCGGAAGAAGGACTGGGCGCGGATCCCCGTCCTCATCGTCACCGGCCATGCGAAGGACGACAAGGGCAAGCGGGATCTCGATGACATCCTGGCCGGGAAGATGATCTCCGGGCCGGAGACCTACCTCGAGAAGCCGGTGAGCCCCGAGAGCTACGTCCGCGCGGTCAGCCGCCAGATCGGCGGGCCGCCCGCCGCGGGGCCGGACGTCCCCGCCACGACCGAGGCCGACGAGATCGTCAACCTCCTCTACGACGCCGACGACAAGACCCGCGCCGAGGTCCTGAACCTCCTCCGCCAGAAGAAGCAGCGGTACTGACTGGGTCCGCGATGGAAATCCGACGGCGGATCCAGCGACTCCTCGCGGAGGATGACCGGTCGCCCGACGAGCGGGCGCGGCTCGGCGAACTCATGCTCCTCCTCGCCGGCCTCCCCCCGCCGCCGGACCCGGTGGGGCTCTTTCCGCGGTGCGGGGAGTTGCGCGAGGTCTTCCTGGCCGCCGTCTCGGGCACGGACTTCGAAGCGCTGGAGGAGGCCTTCCTCGCGCTCTACTGCCACCTCCACGGCCACGAGGCGCCCTACACCGCTGTCGAGCGGCGCCGGGTGGACGAGACGGGCGGCTACTGGAGCCACGCCGGCGGGCTCTCGCCCGTCCTCAAGGCCCCGCCGTTCATCCACGACGACACGGTCCTCGGCGACTTCGGGGCCGGCAACGGCCTCCAGGGACTCCTGATCCAGAAGCTCCGGCCCCATCGGCTCACCGTGCAGATCGAGATCTCGAGCCGGATGGTGGAGGCGGGTCGCGCGCTCGCGCAGTGGCTCTCCGTTCCCGGGGAGCGCATCCGGTGGATCGTCGGGGACGTCCTCGACCACGAGCCGGAGGGGATGGACTTCGTCTACCTCTACCGCCCGGTCCGGCCCGAGGGTGAGGGCCGGCGGTTCTACGAGCGCTTCGCCGCGGCCCTCGCGCGGTCCGCGCCGCGGCCGGTCGTGATCTTCAGCGTGGCGGACTGCCTCGCCGGGTTCCTCGGCCCCGGCTTCACGGCCTTCCATGCCGACGGCCATCTCACCTGCTGGCGGCGAACGGGAGATCGGGGACCGGCTTCTTCCCCGGACGGCCGTCCTGTCGTATGTTCCTGACGTGGAACCGGAAGGGAGCTTCTACCGGGACCTGCTCGACAGCCTTGCGGAAGGCGTCTACATCGTCGATCACGACGGGAAGATCACCTTCTGGAACCGGGCGGCCGAGCGGATCACCGGCTACGGCGCGGAGACCGTCCTCGGGCGCAAGTGCTCCGACGGGCTCCTCTGCCACATGGACGACGCCGGTCGGGTCCTCTGCCTCGACGGCTGCCCGCTGATGGCGACGCGGGCCGACGGCGCCGAGCGCGAGGCGCGCGTCTACCTGCGCCACGCCGGCGGCCACCGGGTGCCGGTCCTCGTGCGCGCCGCGCCGGTCCGCGATCCACGGGGCCGGATCATCGGGGCCGCCGAGTCGTTCTCCGACGACTCCGCCCGCATCGAGTCGCTCCGCCGTGTGGCGGAACTGGAGGCGCTGGCCTACCTCGACCCGCTCACCGGCCTCGGGAACCGTCGTTACGCCGAGGACGTGATCGCGGCGCGCCTCCGGGAGATGGAGCGAACGGGCGTCACCTTCGGCATCCTCTTCGCGGACCTCGACCACTTCAAGGAACTGAACGACCGCTTGGGCCACGCCGCCGGCGACGAGGCGCTCCGGATGACGGGCCGGACGCTGTCGGCCTGCCTCCGAGCCTACGACTTCGCCGGCCGCTGGGGCGGCGAGGAGTTCGTGGCGGTACTCATGCGGGTGGACGGGGACGGCCTGCTGCACATCGCCGAGCGCTTCCGGTCCCTCGTCGCGGCCTCCCCCCTCCGCACGGGCGGCGCCGAAGCCTCGATCACGGTCTCCATCGGCATCACGCTGGCTCACACCGGCGACACGGTCGAGGGCCTGGTCGCGCGCGCCGACGCCGCGATGTACGAGAGCAAGGCCGCCGGCCGCAATCGCGTGACACAGCGCGGGCACCCCCGCAACCCAGGGTGACGGGCGCGCCCGCGCTGTCGATCATGCGGGGGAGGCAGATCCTCCCCCGGGTCGACCGCCTCCGGCGGTCTCCCCCACCTCGCCGCCTGCGGCGGCGCGCGCCTTCGGCGCTCGCTCACGCGGATTCCGCGAGCGGCCCGAGGACTTCGAAGGTCAATAGCACACCTGGGGCCAGGCCCCGAACCACCAGAATGACGCGTTCGGTGCCAGACCCGGACCATCCCCCCCCGACGCCGTCCCTTCGCCACCGGTTCCACTACGGCCGCAGGTCTGACCCCGCGCATGAATCGACAGACAGTAAACACTTTCCGACAAATTTGTTTACCTATGGAAACACTTGTGGCACGCTATGTCCGGACGCAAGAGCGCGGGAGGCGGGATCCGCCGGACCCTCATGAGCAGAGAGGCGACTGCAGCGGTGATTGCCGAGTGGCTGGAGGACTTCGCGGTCCCCCCGCACGTGACCCGAAAGCCCGGCCGCGTCGGCCTGACCACTCTCAACGAGATCCTGGCCATCGTGGGGCCTCGCCGATCAGGCAAGACCTTCTTCATGTACCAGCTCGTGGGGGAGCTGCTCGCCTCGTCCCGTGCGACGAAGGAGGACATCCTCTTCGTCGATTTCGAGGACTACCGGCTGACGGGGCTCACGACGTCCGGGATCGACGATCTGCTGGAGAGCTTCAATCGACTCACCGGTCGCGGTCCCTCCTTCCTGTTCTTCGACGAGATCCAGCACCTGCCGGGCTGGAGCCGGGTACTTCGAACGCTCCATAACCAGCGCCGCTATCGAATCGTCGTTTCCGGAAGCAACTCGTCCCTTCTTGCCGAGGAAGTGGCATCCGAGCTGCGCGGTCGATACCGCGATCTTGTCATGCTGCCGTTCTCGTTTTCCGAGGTGCTCGCACTGAAGGGCGTGGAGTACTCGGAGCGGACCCTCCACACTCCGGCCAGGGGGCGCCTGATTGGCGCATTCGACGAGTACCTCGCCACAGGAGGGTTCCCGGAGGTGGTCGGGAAGGTCATCCGGGCAGAGCGCAGAGACACTCTCCAGAGTTACGTTCGGACGATCTTCTATCGCGACATCGTCGAACGCCACAACGTCAGGGCAACGCACATCCTGGACGCCATGATGCGCCACTGCCTCGGCGCCTATGCCGACCTCTTCTCGGTGTCGGCCTTCGAGAAGGGCCTCAAGAGCGCCGGACTGCCGGGGAGCAAACGGACGATCGCGACGTACTTGAAGTACCTCGAGGAGGCATTCTTCCTCCTCGTCCGTGAGAAGTTCTCGTTCTCGCCGCGCAAGCGCGTCATGAACCCGAAGAAGGTCTACCTGCTGGACCCCGGCTTCGCCATGCTCTCACCGGGGTTCTCGGAGAATCGCGGCAAGCGACTGGAGAACGTCGTGGCGGTGGAACTCCGCAGGCGCGGGGAAGAGTGCTTCTACCACCACGGGCGAAGAGAGTGCGACTTCATCATCACTCAGGACGGACACCCCCGGCAAGCGGTGCAGGTGTGCCAGGAGTTGACGGACCGCAACCGCCGTCGCGAGATCGAAGGGCTTGCGGACGCCGCGGAGGCTCTGGGGACACGCGAAGCCCTGGTGCTCACATTCGACCAGCGCGAGACGCTCGTGCAGGACGGCCTGACCGTCACCGTCCGCCCCGTCTGGGAGTGGCTGCTCGGCCCGGCGGCACGAGCACCCCTGGCCATCCCGGAGATCTGACCCGGGGGCGACCTGCCGGCGCGCCGCCCCCCGGGCGGTGAAGAGTCAGGACTCCTGACAGGTTGCGGTGCGACAGCGACGCAACATCTCAATGCTGCTGCCCGGACCAGGAGGCTTCGGGTTCGCGGAGGCGGACGGTGATCGCGATCTTGTAGAGCACCGAGAGGATCAGGGCGCCGAGCGAGTAGACGCCGAGCGACACCAGCAGCTC
>JALOQY010000097.1 GCA_025459285.1 Planctomycetota bacterium
GGCCCGCCGTTCAGGAACTCGGGAGGGCCCGCGAACGCCGAGGGGGGGAGCGCGGCCGGGGCGGGCGTGCGCAGCCGCCGCCCCGCCGCGCGTGGGGGGGGCAACGGGGAGTGGAGGAAGCGCCGGCCGGGGCGGAGAAGTTTACCGGTTACCAATGTCCCCGAGGGTGACGAGGGGGTCGCCCTTGTTCACTGTGCTTTCGGGGCGGACATGGATCGTCTTCACTTCGCCGTCGGCGGCGGCGCGGATCTCGTTCTGCATCTTCATCGCCTCGAGGATGAGGAGCGGCTGGCCGGCCTTCACCGCTTCGCCCGGCGCCACGCGGATCTCCCGTACGATGCCCGGCATCAGGGAGTGGATGGTCCGCGACGCCGCGGCGCTCGCCCGCGAGCCTCCGGCGGCCCGGAGCGCCGCGGTCCGCTCGTCCTCCACGCGGGCCAGGTAGGACTCGCTCAGCACGGTCACCGAGAGCCCGTCCGGCCGGTGCTCGAAGGAGACGGGATAGGACCGGTCGCCGAGCAGGAGGGAGTAGCAGTCCCGCCCCTGCACGAGGCGGAAGTCGGCGGACTCCTCGGCCCCGTCCAACCGCACGAACCGGCGGCCGTCGCGCTCGACGACCTCCACCGTGAGCTGCGTCCCGTCGAGAGCCACCCGGTATCTCACCGGCCCCCTCCCTGGCCCATGGCCTCCCGGCGCCCGGCGGCGACCCACGGGTCCGGCCCGCCCCCCGCCGGCTCCGCGGCCCGCGGCCGGCGGGCCTTCGCGCGCTCCTCCTCGTAGAGCGCCGCGGCGATCGCCGCCGCCTCCCGGAACCGCCCCGCCCCCTCGTCCCGGAGGTCCGCCATGTGACGGTCGAGGAACGACGTGTCGAAGTCCCCGGCCACGAACCGCGGGTGGTCGAGGACCCGCATGAGGAACGGGATGATCGTCTTGATCCCCGTGACGCTGAACTCCCGGAGCGCCTGCTTCAGGCGCCGCAGCGCCGACTCCCGCGAATTCCCGAAGGCGATGAGCTTCCCGAGCATCGGGTCGTAGTGGAGCGGGATCTCGATGCCCTCGAAGAGGCCGTGGTCGAGGCGCACGCCGGGACCGCCGGGGAGTTCCAGGTGGTCGATGCGTCCGGGCGAGGGCAGGAAGTTCGTCTGGGGGTCCTCGGCGTAGATCCGCGCCTCGATGGCGTGGCCCATGCGCCGTATCTCGTGCTGGAGCCGGTTCACGCGCTGGCCCTGGGCGATCCTGAGCTGTTCCCGCACGAGGTCGGCGCGGTAGACCATCTCCGTCACCGGGTGCTCCACCTGGAGCCGCGTGTTCATCTCCAGGAAGAAGAAGTTGCGGTCGCGATCCACGAGGAACTCGACGGTGCCGGCATTGCGGTAGCCGATGGCCTTTGCCGCCGAAACCGCCGTGGCGCCCATCTTCTGCCGCATCTCCTCGTCGACGAAGGCCGACGGCGTCTCCTCGATGATCTTCTGGTGGCGGCGCTGGATCGAGCACTCCCGCTCGCCGTAGTGCGTGGTGTTCCCGTGGGTGTCGGCGAGGATCTGGATCTCGATGTGGCGCGGGTTTTCCAGGTACTTCTCGACGTAGAGCGCGGGGTTTCCGAAGGCGTGGAGGGCCTCGGAGGAGGCGCGCGCGAAGGCCGCTTCGATCTCGGCGGGGTCCTTCACGATCCGGATCCCCTTGCCGCCGCCGCCGGCCACCGCCTTCAGCATGACCGGGTAGCCGGTCTCCGCCGCGAACCGCGCCGCCGCGGCGGGGTCCGCGAGGGGGTCGGTCGTCCCCGGCACGACGGGCACGCCCGCCGCGCTCACGGTGCGCCGGGCGCTGATCTTGTCGCCCATCGTCCGGATCTGGGCCGCGGTGGGGCCGATGAAGACGAGCCCGGCGTCCTCCACCGCCTGCGCGAAGTCGGCGTTCTCGGAGAGGAAGCCGTAGCCGGGGTGGATCGCGTCGGCCCCCGTGCGCTTCGCGGCGTCGATGATCTTCCCGATGTGGAGGTACGACTCCCGGGGGGCGGGGGGGCCGAGGCAGATCGCCTCGTTCGCCATCCGTACGTGGAGGCTCGCGCGGTCCACGTCGGAGTAGACGGCCACGGTCTCGAGCCCCTCGATCCGGCAGGCCCGGACGATGCGCACGGCGATTTCGCCCCGGTTCGCGACGAGCACCTTCATGATCGGACGATTGTACGCCGCGGCCGGGCGGGGACGCTCTCCATATCAACCGTCCGTTCGGCTCTCACCGGCGCCGGGCGGCAGCGGCGAGGGCGCGGTCGAAGGTCCGAACCCGGTCGATCTCCCGGCGCCGCACGCCGGCGAGGTGGAGGAGGTCGCGGGCCGTGAGCTCCGGGTGGTGGCCGGCGAGGCTCCGGGCCAGGAGGACGTCCTCCGGCTCCACCGCGAAGAACGTCGCCCCGGACCGGGCGAGGAGTTCGAGCGCGCGGTCCATCGTCGCGAGGCGGTCGGCGGGCAGGTACGCGTGGAGGAGTTCCTGCAGCACCTCCGCGGACGTGACGAGGCGGTCCTTGCGCCGGAGGGCCTCCTCGAAGAAGGCCCGGGCCTCAGCGCGGAGAGGGTGCTCGCGGCCCACCGCGTACATGACCACGTTGGTGTCGACGAAGATCACGTGCCGCTCCCGCCGGAACGCGTGCCGGCCTCGATCATCTTCTTCACCTCCGCCCAGTCCGGCTCCCGGCCCTCCTCGCCGGCGTCGCACTCCGCGAAGAAGCCGCGCAGTTCCTTCACGGAGCCGAAGCGCCGGCGGTCCCCGTCGCCGGCGAGGCGCGTGAGGCCCGCCTGCCGGAGCCAGGCGCTCAGGGACATCCCCTCCGCTTCGGCCATGGCTCGAAACCTCTCCCGCTCTTCGGGACTCAACAGGACCTGGACCCGGACGGTCATGTGCAGTCTCCTTATGGCTACACAGTATAGATGCGCAATGCCGGCCGTCAAGGTCCGTGAACCGGACGCACGCTGCGGGCGGCGGACTCGGGAAAAGCCGGTTCTCAGAGCGAGATGCGACGGCCTTCGCGGGCCACGGGGCCACCCGCGGCGCAGGCGAGGCCGGCCGCGTCGAGGCGCCGGCGGAGCTCCGCGGAAGCGGCGGACCGCGGGTTCCAGAGCGGGTTCGTGTGGTTCAGGTGGATGAAGGAGACGGCGGTGCGCGGCGAGAGGCGGTCGAGGAGGTCGAGGGTCGTCGTGACGAAGGGGTGGGGGATCTCCCGGATGTCGCGCCCGGGCAGTTCGTCCGCCGACCAGAAGGTCCCGTCGAGGAACGCGAGATCCACTCCGCGCAAGAAGGTCCGGAGCGAGGTCGCGGTCAGCCGGTCGATGTCGGGCAGCCAGAGGAGCGTGCGGCGCGGCCCCCGGATCCGGAACGCGAAGGTCTCCGACCACTCGGCGCGGTGGGGGACGAGCACCGGCTCGGCCGAGAGGCCCGGCGCCAGTTCCACCGGCACTCCCGGGGTGATCTCGCGCAGGAGGATCCGCCCGGCCGCGAGGATCGACGCGTACGGTTCGTGGCGCGCGAGGTGCTCGGCGAGCCGCGGCCCGCAGAAGACCGGCATGTCCCGCGCTCCCATCGCCTCGGTCCCGAGGAAGGCGAGGCCCGCGAGGTGGCCGAGGTGCGCGTGCGTGAGGAGGATCCCGTCGAGTGAGGGGATCCCTTCGGCTTGGCGGGGGAAGTCCGGTGTCGCGTCCACGAGGAAGCCCCGGCCATCCGCCGAAACGAGGCCGAGACAGGCCGCGCGGCGCGCCCGGCGCGGGTCGGCGCGGGCCCGTTCGCAGTGCGCGCAGCGGCAGCGGACCTGCGGCAGGCCGCCGTCCTGTGCCGTCCCGAGGAGGATTGCCGTCGCCGGCATGGCTGCCGCAGTCTACTCCTGAACGGCCGATGCGGGACGTATACTGCCCGCCATGAACACCGACCTGCCCGTCACGATCGAGCGCCAGCCGGACTACACCACCTGCGGGCCGACGAGCCTGCACGCGATCTACCGTTACTGGGGCGACACGATCGCCCTGAAAGAGGTGATCGCCGAAACGCCGAAGGTCCCCGGCGGCGGCACCCTGGGCGTCCACCTCGCGCTCCACGCGCTCCGGCGCGGCTACGAGGTGACCACCTGGGTGTGCAACGTCCGCCACCTCGACCCCACGTGGTTCCAGAAGCCGACCGACATCGTCGGCAAGCTGAAGGCCCGCCTGGCCGGCAAGGGGCTGCTCGACGATCCCCGGTACGGGTCGGCCATGGAGTCGATCGAGGAGTTCGCGCGGCTCGGCGGCCGCTTCGAGTGGGGCGACCTGACTCCCGAGCTGATCTCCGGGGTCCTCGGCGAGGGGACCCCGCTGCTCACGGGCACCAACGGCACCTACCTCTACCAGTGCTCGCGCGAGACGGAGGCGGGTCCGGACGACGTGCACGGCGAGCCCTTCGGCCACTTCGTCGTGCTCTGCGGGTTCCGCGGCGAGGACCGGACGGTCTCGGTGGCCGACCCGCTGAAGGACAATCCCCTGCACGGTTCGTAGTACTACCGGGCCGGCGTCCACCGCCTCATCGGCGCGATCTTCCTCGGGGTCGGCAGCGACGACGGCAACCTCCTGCGGATCCGCCCGTCGGACTGGCGCGAGCGCCGGCCGGAGACCGGACGATGAACCCCCGCCGCGCTGTGCCGTCCGCACCCCTCGTGCTGACCTGCGAGCACGCCGGCAACCGCATTCCCCGGGAGTATGCGAACCTCTTCGCGGGCGCCGGGGAGGTGCTCGCCTCCCACCGCGGTTGGGACCCGGGGGCACTGCCCCTCGCGCGGCTCCTGGCCCGGCGCCTCGGACGTCCGCTGCTCAGCACGCCCTGGAGCCGTCTGCTCGTCGAGGCCAACCGGTCGGCGCACCGCCCGAAGGTCTGGTCCCGCTTCACCGCGGACCTGGCGGAAGCGGAGCGCGAGCGGATCCTCGATCGCTACTGGCGGCCGCACCGCGAGGCCGTGGAGACGGCGGTCCGGGAAGCGATCGCCCGGGAGGGAGCCGTCGTGCACGTCGCGGTGCACAGCTTCACCCCGGAACTCGACGGCCAGGTGCGCAACGCCGACGTGGCGATCCTCTATGACAGCCGGCGACGTCCCGAGGCCGTCCTGGCCCGCCGCTGGGGAGCCGGCCTGCGCGCGGCCCGGCCGGACCTGCGGGTGCGGTACAACTACCCCTATCGCGGCGACACGGACGGCCTTCCCACGGCACTGCGGAAGGAACACCCGGCGTCGCGCTACCGCGGCTTCGAGCTGGAAGTGAACCAGGCGCTGCTCGCGCGAGCGGACTCCCGAGCCGCCGGCGAGGCTCTCGCGGCAACGCTCGGCGAGGTTCTCGCGGGACGCCGCTGAACCGCCGTTCTCACGGGATCGAAGGGAGGTAGCGATGGCCCGAGCCGTCCTGGCATTCCTGGTCTTCGTGCCGCTCCTTCCGGCCTGCGCGTCGTGGCAGACCGCGGCGGAGGTCCGGCCCGGCGTCGACTTCGCGCGGTACCGGACCTTCACCTTCGTCCCGCGGTCGGAGATGCCGCCGGCCGACCCCGGCATGCAGAACGAGGCCGTCGCCGAGTGGCTTCGCGCGACGATCGAGGAGGGGCTCGGTGGTCGGACCCTCGCCCGCGACGACGCCGCGCCGGACCTCCGGGTCTCGTTCCGGGTCAGCGTCACCGACGCTCTCGGAGAGACGCTCTGGGGTTACGGCTACGGCGCCCGGGACGGCGGCTTCACCACGTCGAACTACCGCGAGGGATCGCTCGTCATCGAGGTCGCCGACGCCCGGACCAGGGAGCGCGTGTGGCTCGGCGTCGCCCGAGGCGTGGTCCCCACCGACCGCGACCGCGAGGAGCGCCTGCGCGGCGTGATCGGCGACCTGCTCGCCCTGCTGCCGGCCGGCCGCTGACGCTCCGCCGCGACGGTCAGCCGTGGCGCTCGTCGTACGTGGACTGCCGGGCCGCCAGATAGGCGTCGAACTCGGCCACGTCCCGGAAAACCGCCACGCCGGGCAGTGCGCGGATGATCTCGAAGACCTCGTTGATCTGCGGCTGCATGTTGACGAAGGCGGCCTGGCCGCCGCGGTCCTTGAGCAGCTTCCGCGCCGACGCGAACACCCGCAGGCCGGCGCTGCTGATGAAGTTCAGGTTCTGGAGGTCGAAGACCACGGTCTTGACCGCGGGGGTCAGCGTCGGCATGAGACGGCGCTCGAGATCCGGTGCGGTCGACGTGTCGAGCCGCCCGGTGAGTTCCACGGTGACGGCTCCGGCCTTGGGGCCGCCGGTGTTGTTCTGGATCCTGATTTCAAGGCTCATGGGTTCGAGGCTCCTCGGATCGCGTGTTCCTGCGGCTTCGGTACCGGTCGACGGAGCCGGCCCTCCGGCCCCCTTCCCGGGCAGTATACACCGGGCACCCTCACGGCGCGGAGTCTCCCGATCCGGGAGTTCCGGCGTCTCCGGAGGTCCCCGCGGCGAACTTCCGACGGAGGCGCAGCACGTTCTCGTCTCCGACCCGGACGTAGTCCATCCCGTCCGTGGAGCGGCGCGCGAGCATGACGCCCCAGCCCCCGGGTGGCCGATCATCGCCCGCCTCCGGCTCGGCCGAGGGGGCCTTCGTCGGGTCGAACTCCGGGCCGCGGTCGCGCAATTCGACGATCACCTCGGAGCCCTTTCGCTCGAAGGTCACGGTGAACGTCCGGGCCGGATCGCGGGCGAGCGCGTGGTTCACGATGTTGCTGCCGCACTCCTCCAGCGCCAGGGAGAGTCCGTAGAGCGCTTTCGGGTCGAGATCGTGCCGCCGGCCGAACTCCAGAAGCGCGTCGACCGCGCGCATGACCTCCTCGGGGGTGGCGGAGAGCGTCAGCATCATGCCCGAGGCTCCCCGGCCGCCGTGCCGCCGACGCGGAGGGTGAGGATCGCGATGTCGTCGGACTGGGGCGCGCCGTCGGCGAAGGCGCGGACCGTCCGGAGCAGGCCCGCGGTGATCTCCGGGGCGGAGCGACCGGCGAACTCTCCCGCGTCGGCGAGGAGCCGCGCGTCGCCGAACCACTCGTCCCGCGGGTTGAACGCCTCGCTCACGCCGTCGGTGTAGAAGACGATCGCGTCGCCGGGGCGCAGCGCCATCTCCGTGCGCTCGAATTCGAGCCCGGCATCGAATCCGAGCGCGGTGCCGAGATTCCGGACGGCCCATGCCGGCGGCTCACCCGCGCGGAGCAGGAGCGGCCGGCAGTGGCCGCCGTTGGCCAGGACGAGCCGACCGGCCCCCGGATCGAACACCGCGCACAGGAATGTCACGAACATCCCCGACGGGTTGTCCGCGGACAGCTCGTCGTTCAGCCGCGCGAGGATGCGCTCCGGCTCCGCGACCTCCCGGGACAGGAGCCGGGCGAGGCTGATCGCCCGCACCATGAACATCGAGGCCGGGATGCCCTTGCCGGAGACGTCGCCGAGGAAGATCACGAGCCGGTCCCCCGCCGCCGCACAGAGGCCGTAGAGGTCGCCGCCCACCTCGCGCGCCGGCTCGAGGACGGCGCCGATCTCCACGCTGAAGTCCCGTTCCACCGCGGAGAAGTCGTGGGGCAGCATGCCCATCTGGATCTCGCGGGCCACGCGGAGCTCGCTGGCCATCTGCTCTTTCACCGCATCGCTGTAGGCCTTGGCCTTGAGCAGCGACCGCACGCGCGCCTTCACCTCCAGCATCTCGAAGGGCTTCGTGAGGTAGTCGTTCCCGCCCGCCTCGAAGCCGCGGGCCTTGTCCCGCACGTCCTCCAGCGAGGAGAGGAACATGATCGGGACGTCGGCCGTCTCGGGCTTTCGCCGGAGGCGCCTGCAGACCTCGTAGCCGTCGAGGCCCGGCATGACGATGTCGAGCAGCACGAGGTCGGGCGGTGCGCGCGCGGCGATCGCGAGCGCCATCTCTCCGTTCAGGGCGAGGCTCAGCTTGTGATCGGCCTTCAGCCCCTCCACGAGGATGTCGAGGTTGGCCTTGGCGTCGTCCACGATCAGCACGCGGCAGTCGGCGAGGTTCTTCATGCTCGTGGCGACGGGCTGCTAACGGGTATCGGTGGGGGACCAGTCGCGGGTCGGGTCGAAGGTCCGGATGGCGGCCGCCACTTCGGGCGTCTCCTCGCCGAAGTCCTGCTCGAAGATGATGCCGAGGTGGTTCACGAGGAACGTCTGGATGCCGGAGCGGCCCCAGGTCGCGGGCCACGCGACGACCGCGAAGCCGCCCGAGAGGAGGCCGCTCGCGTCCCGATAGCTCCTCGCGCCGCCCGGAGCGGAGGCGCCCTGGCCGTCGAGCAGCCGGAAATGGTAGCCGTGATAGGGCTTCGGCCCCTCCTCGCTCCGCGCGTAACCCTCCGCCGTGGCATCCGCGACGAGCGGGCCCATGGGGCTCTCGGGCTCGCCCGGCGCGGTCTCCCAGTAGAGGCCGTCATGCCGTCCGGGCTGGCTCCACATCGTCCCGGCGAAGCAGCGCGGCTTCCCGTCCCGGCCGACCGCGGCGTACTCGCGCTGGGCGTCCACGATCGCGTGAAGGGTGGCGATGGCCACCAGCTCATTCCGGCCGATCCGCCTCGTGAGGAGTTCCTCCCGGCCGGCCTCCACGTCGAACCGCCAGCCGTCGGGATGGAGCCTGAGGGGGATGGTGAACGGCCAGCCGGATTCGCCGATCAGGGCGAAAGAGAGGTCGCCCTCCTCGTTGAACGAGACCTTCTCCCGGATGAGAGCCTGCACCCGGGCGGCGTCACTGCGGTCGGCGATGGGGTCGCCGGAGGAGAGCATCTCCACCGCGCCGGCGCCGAGGAGGGCGTCCGCCCGCGCCGGATCGCCCGACCCGATCAGGTCGGCGAGAGCCGTCACGGCCGCCTCGCGGGTGGGGTACGCCGTGCCCGACGGAGCGGTTGCGCAGCCGGCGGCGATGACGAGCACGAGCAGCGGAGCGATGGATTTCATGGTCTAAGCCTCCGGTTGAAGTGCCTTCGGGATCATGGACCGCCCCGCTCAGCGCCGCCCGCCCCCGCCGGAGCGGCCCGAGGAGGACCGGCCTCCGCCGGAGGAGCCGCTCCGTGAGGCCTGACCCCGCGAGCGGCTCGCGCTGTCCATCGACGATGCACGGCTGCCGCTCATGGCGCTGTCCCGCGAGGCTCCACTCCGGGACGCGTCGCGCGTCCCGCCGGCGGAGGGCTGGGCGGAGGGGCGGGCCCCGGCCCCGGATCCCGCGCCCGCCGCCGTACCCCGGCCCCCGGCGGCGCCCGTGGAGCCCGCCCGATCGCGGCCGCGGGCCGTGTCGCGCGGGACCGCGCCGGCCTGCCCCCGGCCTCCGTACTTCTGCGCCGTCTGCGGCGAGCGGTAGTTGACGCCGCCCCGGTGGGAAGGGTCATGGTTCCAGTTGGAGGAGCCCGTGCCGGACTTCTTGTACTTCCCGGCGTTGTTGACGTTGTTCGTCTTGTTGACGTAGTTGTCGTGGACGTCCACGTTGATCTTCACATTGTTGTTGTAGCTGCCGCCGTGATGGTAGTCGTTGTGCCAGTCGCAGGCGCTGTAGAGCGCCGCGCCGGCCACCACGCCCGCCGCGAACGTCATGGCACCGTAGCCGGGAGGCGGCGGCGCATAGACGGCCGGATAGGCCCAGGGGTAGACCCAGGCGGAGCCGTAGACCACCGTGGGGTAGTAGGTCGGGACGTAGACCACCTCGGGCTTCGCCGGCTCGATGATGATGACCTTCTCCTTGATGATCACGGTCTGCTGCTCCGTGGTCTTCAGGGTCCCCGCCTCGTTCGCCTTCGCCCGCATGCGCTGGACGGCGGCCATGACGTCGTTCTCCTGGGCGAGGAAGGCATCCCCGAGGTCCTTCGTCCAGTCGAGGTTGTCGTTCAGGCGTTTCACGACCTCGCGGAAGTTGCAGATCGACTTGACGCTGGGGTCCCAGTCCTGGCCCTTCAGCCCCTCGTCGAGTTTGTCGCCGGTGAGATCCGGGTTCGCCGAAAGCCAGCGGCTCGCCTGCACGACCTCCAGGGGGTACGTCGCGGCCATCATGATCTGGAGCATGAGGCTGTCGGGATAGAGCGCGATGGGGGCCACGATCTGCTCGAGGTCGGTCTCGGAGAAGGCCGCGGCAGCGGGCGCCGCGGCGGCGGGGGCGGCCGTTCCGGCCGCCGCGGGCTCCTGCGACCACGCCGGTCCGACGAAAGAAAGCAGCAGGAGGACCACGCCCAGGGACACCATCGTTCGGACCATCTCTTCTCCTCCGCCTGCCGACCTGAACCCCTCTCCGGGGTGATTGTCACACCCCGGCCCGCCGCGTGCCAGACAATCATCCTTTCCGGCGGCTGAAGTCGAGAGCCGCGCGCGAACGGCCTTTCGCCCCCGGGGTCGCCGGACGTAGGATGGAGAAAGCCGGGCGGTGTCGCGGGCGGAGCGTCGACGGGGACCCGGTCCGGGAGGCGGACATGTTCAGGGAAGAAGAGCGCGAGGGAGTGTTTGACTGGACGATGCTGGGTGATGTGAACGCAGGCCGGCCCAACCTGGGTCCCACCACCGACGTGGCCGTGTACCGGCTGATGCAGTTCACGCTGCGCGACGTCCTGATCCGTGAATTCGGCGTCGAGGCGGCGGACCGTGTCTTTCTCGAGGCCGGCCGGACGGCGGGCCGGCACTTCTACGGGAACCTGATCACCAAGAAGGACGACTTCCACGGGTTCATGGCCGACCTCCAGCGGGTGCTCCGGGAGTTGCGGATCGGAATCCTCCGCGTCGAGAAGGCCGATCTTGACGGCCTGACCTTCACGCTGACCGTGGCCGAGGATCTCGACTGCTCGGGTCTTCCCATGTGCAACGAGACGATCTGCACGTATGACGAGGGCTTCATCGGCGGTCTCCTTTACGCCCACACGGGTCGGGAGTTCACGGTGAAGGAGGTGGACTGCTGGTGTTCCGGCGACCGCGTGTGCCGCTTCATGGTGACCCCGGTCGGGTAGGGGGGCACCATGGTCGAGGTCGACGCGGCGATCCTGGACCGGATCTCTTCGACCCTCCACCGCATCCTGACCGGCAGGAGCCCGGAGCCGGTCGTTCTCCCCGCGGACCATCCCGACGACGAAGTCCGGCAGGTGGTGGACTACCTGAACCGCCTCGCCGCCGAGTATGGAGTGGCCGCCGAAGCCGCCGCCGCCCTCTCGCGGGGTGATCTGGAGCGCGAGATGCCGAAGGGGCGGATGCTCGTGCTGCAGTCCCTGAAGAACCTCCACGCGAACCTGCGGCACCTGACGTGGAAGACGCAGGAGATCGCGAGAGGGGACTTCACGCAGCGCGTGGACTTCATCGGCGACTTCTCCGAAGCCTTCAACTCCATGACCCGGCAGTTGAGCGAGGCCTTCGAGAAGATCCGGCAGCAGGCCGTCGAACTCCGCCAGGCCAGGGATGCGGCGGAGGAGGCCACGAAGGCGAAGTCGGACTTCCTCGCCAACATGAGTCACGAGATCCGGACGCCGATGAACGCGGTGATCGGCCTCGCCCATCTGGCGCTGCGGACCGACCTGAACCCTCGGCAGCGCGACTATGTCCAGAAGGTGCACAACGCGGGGCTTGCCCTGCTCGGGATCATCAACGATATCCTCGACTTCTCGAAGATCGAGGCGGGGAAACTCGACATCGAAGCCGTGGCCTTCCGGCTCGAGGATGTCCTCGCGTCGGTCCTGACCCTCACGGCCCAGCGGGCGCACGAGAAGGGGCTGGAGTTCCTGGTCTCGGTATCGAAGGACGTCCCGCCCGTCCTCGTGGGGGACCCCCTGCGGCTTTCGCAGATCGTCACGAACCTCGTCAACAACGCGGTGAAGTTCACCGAGCGGGGCGAGGTCCGGATCCGCGTGGATCCGCTGGAGCGGGTGGGGGATCGGGTCCTGCTGGAATTCAGCGTCCGGGACACCGGGATCGGCATGACGCCCGAGCAGACCGCGAAGTTGTTCCAGCCCTTCACCCAGGCGGATGCGTCCACCACTCGGAAGCACGGCGGCACCGGGCTCGGCCTGACGATCTGCCGGCGCCTCGTGGAACTGATGGGCGGCCGGATCCATCTCGAGAGCGAGCCCGGCGCGGGCAGCACGTTTGGTTTCACGATCGGGTTCGGTACGGCGACCGGGAGCCGGGAGGCCCGGATCGTCCCCGAGGCACTGAAGTCGCTCCGCGCGCTGGTCGTGGACGACCACGCCGCCGCCCGGGAGATCCTCCTCGACGTGCTCGGCGGTGTGGTGGGGTCCGCGGACGCGGTCGCCTCCGGGCCGGAAGCGGTTCTGGCCGTGGCCCGACATGCTCAAACCGCCCCCTATGACGTGGTCCTGATGGACTGGCGCATGCCGGGAATGGACGGCCTCGAGGCGGCGCGGCAGATCCGGGACGGCGTGCGGACCGGGCCGCAGCCGGCCATCGTGATGGTCACGGCCTTCGGCCGGGAGGATGTGCGGGAGGCGGCCGGACCGCTTCGCCTGGACGGGTGCCTCGAGAAGCCCGTGACGGAGTCGGTACTCGTGAAGGCCCTGGCGCAGATCTTCGCTCCCGCCGACCCGTCTCTGACCCGCGCCCGGGAAGAGGACCGCTCCGTTCGCCTGTCCGGAGCGCGGATCCTGCCGGCAACGGGCGCGAGGCCGTCGAGAGGCTCGCGGCCTCGCCGGAGGCCTTCGACCTGGTTCTCATGGACCTCCAGATGCCCGAGGTGGACGGGTACCAGGCCATGGCGCGGATCCGCGCGGACGCGCGGTTCGCGAGGCTGCCGGTCATCGCCATGACCGCCCACGCCACGGCGGAGGAACGGCAGAAGTGCATCGCGGCGGGCATGGTCGATCACGTGGCGAAGCCCATCGACCCCGCGGCGCTCTTCGCCACCGTGGCGCGGCACAGCGGGCGCCCGGAGTCCGGAGTGACGTCCCCCGCGCCGCCTCCCCGGCCCGACCCCGCGGACCGGGAGGCCGCATTGCAGGAGATCGAGGGCCTCGACACCCGGGACGGGCTGTCCCGTGTCGCGGGCAATCGGAAACTCTACGAGAGGCTCCTCGGCCAGTTCGTCGAACAGCAGGGCCCGGCGGTCGGGCTGGTTCTCGAGGCGCTCGATCGGGGCGACCGGGCCCTCGCCGAACGCCTGGCCCACACGCTCCGGGGTGTGGCGGGGAACATCGGCGCGAAGGGCGTGCAGGAGACCGCCGGGGCGCTCGAGAAGCGGATCCGCGAGCGGAGCTCCGAGGCGGAGACGCGGGAGGCGGCCACCCGGGTCTCCGGCGTCCTCGATCCGCTCGTGGCTCGACTGCGGGACCGGATGGTGCCGCCCCCGCCCGCTCCCGCGGAGCCGGTGGCACCGGAGCCCGTCGATCCGGGAGTGACCGGCGTCGCGGCGGAGGAGCTCGCGAAGCTGCTCGCGGATTTCGACCCCGGCGCGGTGGAGTTCATCGAGGCGAACTCGGCGGCGCTGCGTCCTCTCTTTGCCGGCGCCGCATGGCCGGAGTTCCGCGGGCTGGTCGCGGACTATGCGTTTCCCGCCGCCGAAGCCCGCCTCGCGGAAGCCCGGAAGGGGTTCCGCGTCCCGTGACGGTCGGACATGGCCGTCTGGAGATCGACAGCCGTGCGGGTTTCCCACACCGCGGCCGGTGGTCACCGATGGACCATCGCGCGACCCGGACGATTCGCCGCCGGAGGGCCGCCGATCCGCCCGCCGGGCGAGTCGGGGCGTCGGAGCGCCGGGGCCGGCATCCCGGAGCGCCCCCTTCGCGGCCGGGGTCTCACCCTCCCTCCGCATCCTCGGCGGAGGAGACCGTCCCACCGCCGGTTCCGCATGGCGCCCGGACCGTGTTCCGGTGCCGGAGCCGTGCGAGGCGCGTCACCGGGCCCCGGATCACCACGTACGGCACGATGGCGCATGCCACCGCCACGATCAGCACCTGGACGGGGTAGAACCACCGCAGGAACACGATCTGATAGGTCGTATCGAGGACGATGGCCATGATGAAGACCCGGCCGATGTCCTTCAGCAGGGAGCGGAAGAGCCGCCGTCGCTCCGTCGGGCGCGCGAGGAGGGCCCACAGGAACGCCGGGCTGCCGGCGCGGGCGTCCCTCAGGCCGGCACGGATCGCGAGGAAGGTGACCACGGACGGCATGATGAACAGCCGCAGGTGCAGAGGGCCGCTTGCACGACCGAGCAGTTGGGATACCCCGCGGGACGCCGCTTCAACGAGCCAGTCCATGGTTCACTCCTCCATCAGCCGGCCGGCGTGTCGAGCTGCCCGATGTTCGGCCGCTTCCATCCGATCAGCCTCGCGTCAGGTGCGAGCCGGTCAGCATGCCACCGGGGATGTTCCGGACCCACAGTCCATTTCGCAGCTTGCTGCATCCGGCATGACCGGCCCGGTTCGCGGAATGAGACTGGGGCCGGTGCGCCCGTCACATCCGATTGCGGGCGTGCCCGCACGGTGACCTCATGACCCCGACTGGTGGCTGGCAGCCCGTCGCCAGGAGGCTTCCACCAGCGCGGATGCTCACGCCGAGGAGCTGCCAGCGCGAAGCGGCAGGAACGGACCCCTTGCGTCGGATCTGCCGGTCCTGCTATGCTCGAAGGCCAGGGCAGCATGGCCGCCGCATCTGCCGCGGGGACGACGGGCGCCTGCTGGCGTCGATGGAGTCGTCTCCCGGGGGATGTGCTGAGCCAGGTACGTCCGGGCCGTCCGGCCCGATCAGGTCAAGGATGTGAAGGAGGATCGAACCTTTGAAGACCATGAGTCTGACTCTCGCTCTGGCAGCCGTGATGATGATCGCGGCGTGTTCGGCCACGAAGACCGGGGACATCGAGGAGATCAAGTTCAGCGGTTTCCTCGGTGACTACAGCCAGTTGAAGACCGGCGGCGAGGACCAGGCGGCCTACGCCTGGATCCAGCCGGGCCTGAACCTCTCCTCGTACCGCCGGATCATGATCGACCCGCCCCAGGCCTGGATCAGCTCGGAGGAGCGTGCCGAGATCGGCGAGGAGGACATGTCCTATCTCCTCACGTCGCTCGACAAGGCCCTGCGTGAAGACCTGGGGGAGAAGTGGGTGATCGTCGACCGGCCCGGGGCCGACGTCATCCGCCTCCGCTCCGCGATCTCGAACGCCCAGTCCGCGTCGGGCGGGCTCAGCCCGTTCACGCGGATCCTGCCGTGGGGCCGGATCCTCTCCCTCGGCGTCCGGGGAGTGACGGGGGACTACCTCAACCAGGGCGACATCACGGTGGAGGCGGAGTTCCTCGACGGCGGTACCGGGAATCGGCTGGCGGCGGCGGTGGACTGCCGGGTCGGCCGCAACTCCCCGCTCAACACCTTCACGAACTGGGGCGACGTGGTCGACGCCTGTTCCTGGTGGAGCGAGCGCATCGCCGAGCGCCTGGTCGAGTTCGGAATGGCTCCCTCGAAGTAGCGGCGCCGCGATCGAGGACGCATGGCGAGAACCCCTCCACCGTCCACGGGCCCGAACGCCGGGGTGACGCTCTCGTCGCCCTCCGCGGACCACCTGCTCGTGCGGATCGCGGGCGACGTCCGGCTCGCGGATGGCCTCCCGGAGATTCCCGGGTTGCCGGAGGCCCTCGCTCCGGGTTCGGAGGTCCGTCGGGTCTCCTTCGACGCGACGGACCTCGGCGAGTGGGACAGCGCCCTGATCACGCTCCTCCTGCGCGTCCTGAGTCTGTCCGCCGCGTGCGGCGCGGAGGCGGACCGGAGCGGCCTCCCGGAAGGTGTGCGCCGCCTGCTGGCCCTCGCCACCGCGGTGGCCGAGAGGCAGGGAGCGCGCCGGTCGGCGAAGCGGACGCCGTTCTTCGTCCGGGTCGGCGAGGGCACGATCCGCGCCGGTCGTTCGCTGATGGAGGGGCTCGCGTTCATCGGCGAAGTCGGCGCCGGCTTCGGCCGCCTGCTCCGCGGCAAGGCGAAGATGCGGCGCGCGGACTTCGTCCAGACGCTCCGGGAGTCTGGCTTCGACGCCCTCCCGATCGTCTCGCTGATCTGCTGCCTCGTGGGACTGATCCTCGCGTTCATCGGCGCCGTGCAGCTCATGATGTTCGGTGCGCAGATCTATGTCGCGAGCCTGGTGGGAATCGCGATGGTCCGCGTGATGGGCGCGGTGATGGCCGGGATCATCATGGCCGGCCGGACCGCGACCTCCTTCGCCGCGCAACTCGGAACGATGCAGATCAACGAGGAGATCGACGCCCTCAAGACCCTCGGCATCTCCCCGATGGAGTATCTCGTGCTGCCGCGGATGCTCGCGCTCTTCATCATGATGCCGCTCCTCTGCCTCTATGCGGACCTCATGGGCATCCTCGGCGGGTTCATCGTCGGGGTCGGCATGCTCGGCCTCGGGCCCCTCGAGTACTTCCACCAGACGAAGGATTCGGTAGGCCTGGCCTCCCTGTGGATCGGGCTCTTCCACGGCGCGGTGTTCGGCGTGCTCATCGCGCTCGCGGGCTGCATGCGGGGGATGCAGTGCAAGAGGAGCGCCTCGGCCGTGGGCGACGCCACACGGGGCGCGGCGGTCACCGCCATCGTGAGCATCATCGTGGCGACCGCGATCATCACGATCCTCTGCAGCGTCGTGGGGATCTGAGTCATGGCGCGCGAACCCCACATCTCGGTCGAGGACCTGACCTTCACGATCGACCGGGGCGACATCTTCATCATCCTGGGCGGGAGCGGTTGCGGGAAGAGTACCCTGCTCCGGCACCTGGTGGGGCTCCAGACGCCGGCGAAAGGCCGTGTGTTCTACGAGGGCGTGGACTTCTGGTCGGCGCCGGCGCCGGAGCAGGAGAGGATCCAGCGCGGTTTCGGGATCCTCTACCAGAGCGGAGCCCTGTGGAGCTCCATGACGCTTTCGGAGAACGTCGCGCTGCCCCTGGAGCAATACACGAGGCTCCGCCCGAAGGAGATCCGGGAAGTGGTGTCGCTCAAGCTGGCGCTGGTCGGGCTCGCCGGCTTCGACGACTACTATCCCTCCGAGATCAGCGGCGGGATGAAGAAGCGCGCGGGTCTGGCGCGGGCCATGGCGCTCGACCCGGCGATCCTGTTCTTCGACGAGCCCTCCGCCGGACTCGACCCCATCAGCGCCCGGCTGCTGGACGACCTGATCCTCGAGATCCGGGAGAGCCTCGGCGCGACGATCGTGATCGTGACGCACGAGCTGGCGAGCATTTTCGCGATCGGCAACAACTCGGTGTTCCTCGACCCCGAGACGAAGACGATGCTGGCCACGGGGGACCCGAAGGAACTCCGGGACCGGTGTCCGGAGATCAAGGTGCGGAGTTTCCTCACCCGCGGGGAAGCGCGGGCCGAGGCGGATACGGCCGCGACGGCCGGATCGGGGGCCTGACCCATGGGCAAGAGCGGAAACCACGCGGCGATCGGAGCCTTCGTCGTCGGCGCGATCGTCCTTTTGATCATCGGCGTGTTCATCCTCGGATCGGGCAAGTTCTTCTCCCCGCAGCTCGAGTTCGTGATGTTCTTCGAGGGGTCGGTGAAGGGGCTCCAGACGGGCTCCCCGGTGATGCTGCGCGGCGTGTAGATCGGAGAGGTCACCCGGATCGCCCTTCGCCTCGGCGGTGCGGACCTGGTGGTCCAGATCCCGGTGTACGTATCCATCGATCCGAGCCGGATAGCGAACTTCGGTGATGAGCAGCCGGCGCCCTATGCGCACTATCAGAACCTGATCGACAAGGGGATGCGGGCCCAACTCGCCTCCCAGAGCTTCGTGACCGGGATGCTCATGGTGACGCTCGACTTCTACCCCGACGAACCGGCGAAGCTCGTGGGGGCCGACAAGGATGTCCGGGAGATCCCCACGATCCCCTCGGACATGGAGAAGCTGCAGAAGACACTGGCCGACCTCCCCCTGGAGGAGATGGTCCGCAAGCTGGACAACGTCGTCTCCGGGATCGAGAAGATGGTCACCTCTCCCGAACTCTCGGGGGCCGTCGCGTCCATGAAGCACCTCGTGGAGAACACCGACAAGCTGGTGACCGACGTCCGCGCGGAACTGCCGTCGCTCACCGGGAGCCTCAAGTCCACCGCGGGCGCCGCGGACTCGACGTTGGCCGCGGCGGAGCGGGCGTTCGCGGAACTCGACCAGCGGCTGGAGGGAGTGGCCTCCGACTTCCGGGAGGTCGCCCGGGCCGCGCAGGGCGCCCTTTCGCAGGCGGAGAAGACGCTGGCCATGAAGGAAGGTGTGCCGGGCCAGATCGCCACGGGGCTCATCGACACGATGGCGAAGGCGCGGTCGGGTCTGAACGCCGGGGAGCAGGCCCTCCTCGAACTGAAGGGCCTCGTCGGCGATGGATCGGAACTGAGCCTGCAGGTGGGTCGAACGCTGGAGGAGTTCCGCGGGCTGTCGCGCTCGATCCGCGCCCTGACCGAGTACCTCCAGCGCCACCCGGAAGCCCTGCTCCGTGGCAAGGAAGGGGACTGACATGAGTGGAAACGCACCTTCACGAACGGTCCGGATCGCGGCGCTCGTGGCTTTGGCCCTCGCCGGAGCCTGCGGCTCCTCACCCGCATCGAGGTTCTATACGCTTTCGCCGGACGAAGCGGCCCCGTTCGGGGGGGGGCAGGTCACCGGACCGGCCATCGCGCTGGGGCCGGTCTCGGTCCCGGAGTACCTCGATCGTCCGCAGATCGCCACGCGGAAGACCCGCCACGAGCTTTCCCTCGCAGAGTACGACCGGTGGGCCGGCTCCTTCGGCCAGAACGTGGAGATCGCGCTCGCGGAGAACCTCTCGGCGGCCCTCCGGAAGCAGGGAGTGACGGTGCTGCGGGAGGCGGCCGCGAGCCAGCGGCCCGTGCCGGTCCGCTGCCGCGTGGGAGTGGACATCCGGGCCTTCGAGGCCGATGCCGAGGGCCGGGTGGTGCTGGAGGCCTGGTGGACCATCTACGACGCCGCCTCCGGCAAGGAGGGGTTCGTCGGACAGTCCGTGGTGACGGAGCCCGGCTCCGGGACCGGCTACGCCGGGATCGTCGCGGCCATGAGCCGGGCCCTCGCCGCCCTGGGCCGGGACATCGCGCAGGCCCTGGTCTCCCGGGGCTATGCGCCGTAGTGGTCCGTCGCGCGGAGTGGATCGTGGCGTGTCGTTCGGGTCCCTCGGGGGCCGGGAGGGTGTCGTGAGGAGTCTCGCGCTGCTGGGACTCGTGGTGGCCCTCGCGGCCTGCGTGTCGGAGGAGGACCTGCTCGAGGACGCGCCGCGCAATCGTCCGACGAAAGTCGTGGTGCTGGAGGTCGAGGCGGACCGGGCGCGCCTCGTGGCCGGGGAAGATGCGCTCGCGGACCTGGACCGGATCCCCGGAGTCCTCAAAGTGGTCCGCGGCTCGGGGCGCAACGAGGTCATGTGCCTCGTGGAAGATCGCGTCGATCCGTACGCCCTCGCCGCCCATCTGCGCCCCCACTTCCAGGTCACGGTCCTCCGCACCGTCAAGAAGTCCGAACTGGAGAGGGAGTGATGCTGCGGGCCGCCGGGTGTCGCCGGATCCGGGGAGCGGCGAGGCCGCCCTTCCGTCCGGTTCGGACGACGCCTTGCGCCGGGCTCGATGCCCCCTGCCTCCCGCCCGCCCGCGGGGACTGTCGAGGTTGATTCCATGAAGACACCGGCATCCGATCGACCCGTCGGCGGTGGGACCCGCTCGCCGGGCCGCGGGCTTCTCCGCTGGATTCCCGCCTCGGGCTGGCTCCGGGGCTACCAGGCGAGCTTCCTGCGCGTCGACCTCGTGGCCGGGGTGACGCTGGCCGCCTACATGCTGCCCGCCGGCATCGGCGATGCTTCGCTCGCGAACCTGCCGCCGGAGGCGGGGCTCTACGCGTGCCTGTTCGGAGGGCTCGTCTTCTGGCTCTTCTGCAGCTCCCGGCACACCTCGATCACGGTCACGTCGGCGATCTCGCTGCTCCTCGGGTCGTCTCTGGGTGCGCTTTCGGGCGGGGACCCGGCGCGTTTCTCCGCGCTTGCCGCCCTGACCGCGCTGCTGGTCGCGGGAATGGCCTTCCTCTCCTGGCTGGTCCGGGCCGGGGCGATCGTGAACTTCGTCTCGGAGTCGGTGCTGGACGGGTGGAAGACCGGCGTGGCGCTTTTCCTCGCGAGCACCCAGCTGCCGAAGCTCTTCGGATTCGGCGGGTCGCACGGCGACTTCTGGGAGCGCGCGGCCCACTTCCTCCGGCATCTCGACGAGACGAAGACCGCCGCGCTCGGGATCGGCCTTGCCGCGCTCGTGGTCCTCGTCCTCGGGAAGGTCTTCCTTCCGAAGCGGCCCGTGGCGCTCTTTGTCGTCGTCGGTGGTATCGTCGCGGCGGCCCTCGCCGACCTCGGCGCCCACGGTGTGAAGCTCCTGGGGGAGGTGCCGCAGGGACTCCCTGCGCCCGGCTGGCCCGCCGTGCACCTCTCGGACCTCAACGAAGTGCTGCCGCTGGCGATGGCGTGCTTCCTCATCGCCGCCGTGGAGACCTCGGCCATCGGCCGCATGTTCTCCGCGAAGCACCGCAACCGGCTCGACGCCAACCAGGAGCTGCTGGCGCTCTCGGTCTCGAACCTCGCGGCGGGCCTCTTCCGGGGCTATCCGGTCAGCGGCGGGATGTCGCAGTCTCTGGTGAACGAGGCCGGCGGCGCTCGCACCCCCCTGTCCGGGCTGATCGCGGCGGTCGTGCTGACCATCGTCGCGGTGTTCCTTTCGGGTCTGCTCCGCTATCTGCCCCAGCCGGTCCTCGCGGCCGTGGTGCTGGTGGCAGTGGCGGGGCTCTTCAAGTTCGCCGCCCTGAAGCACCTCTTCCGGGCGGACCGGACCGAGTTCGCCGTGGCGATCGCCGCTCTGCTCGGCGTCCTGGGCTCCGGCCTCTTGCGCGGCGTGATGATCGGCGCGGTCCTCTCCCTCGTGCTGCTCCTCCGCCGCGCCTCGCGCCCCCATGTCGCGACCCTCGGGCGGATCCCCGGCACGAAGCGGTTCGCGGATTTCGAGCACCACGCCGACCTGGAGAAGGTGCCGGGAGTGGTCGTCTTCCGGCCCGAGGCGAGTCTGCTCTACTTCAACGTGGAAGGCGTGTGCGACGTGATCCGTGGTCGGCTCGGGGGCGAAGCCGCCGCCTCGGAGCTCGTGCTGGTCGACCTGTCCGCCTCGCCCTTGGTGGACATCCAGAGTGCGCATGTACTGGCGGACCTCGCCGACGAGGTCACTGCGGCCGGGGCCCGGTTCGAGGTGGTGGACGCCCGCGCGGCGGTGCGCGAACGGTTCCGCATGGAGAACGTGGTGGCCCGACTCGGCCTTCATGAGTCCGGCGGGTCGATCACCGACGCCCTCGGACGCCTCGGGAGAGCCGGAGAGTGAAGCGGAAAGAAGCGCGAAACGGCGCGGACCCTGACGGTCCGCGCCCGGGACCCCATGTCTGCCTCCGGATACGCGGAGGATCGGGGAGGAACGGAATGCCGCGTTCGGTGACACTCTTGGCGATGTCGCTCCTGCTCCTGATCGGATCCGCCTGCTCCTCGATCCGGACTGATGTCCAGTCGGACCCGGGCTTCGACTTCCGGGCGTGCCGGACCTGGTCGTGGCTGCCGCCTCCGGTCCGGGCGGACGGCCGGCCGCCCGACGAACTCCTCCGCCGGCGGGTCGAGGCCGTGGTGGCCGGCGAACTCGCCGGGAAGGGCCTCACCCGGGTCGAGCAGGGAGGGGACCTCCTCGTCGCCCTGCACGGGAACGTACGGGAGAAGGTCCAGATCACCGACTGGGGTTACGCTTACGGCGCGCGCCCCTGGCGGTACGGTTATGGCTATCGCGATGTGACGGTGGACCAGTACGAGGAGGGCACCCTCTTCCTCGATCTGGTGAGCGGACGCTCGCGCGAGCTGGTCTGGCGCGGTCAGGGCACCGCGGTGGTGGGCGACATGGAAGAGACGGCCCGGAAGGCGGAAGAAGCGGCCCGGCTCCTGCTCGCCGAGTTTCCCCCGCCGGTGGCTCCGACCGGTCGATGAGCCGCTGCGGCGACGGGCTTCCCTCGTTGCACCGACGACTGGTGGTGTCGAGCCGGGGCGGATATCTCCCCTCCGGCCGTCTTCGTCCGGTTCCTCTTTCCCAGGTTCCTGTTTCCGGGAGACGTGTATGCCGATCCGCAGGTTCGTCCGGACGTGGCTCTCGCCCCAGGACCGGCTGGCGGAGGCCATCTGCGGGATCGTGATGGTGCTCAGCGTGACGGCGTACACGCGCGCGGCCATGGAGGAGCCGTCCTCCACCGCTTTCCTCGTCGCCATCCTCGGCTGCAACGCGGCGTGGGGACTCGTGGACGGCGGGACCTACGTCTTCGGGAGCATCCAGACACGCGGCCGGCGGCTCATGATTCGCCGGTCGCTCTCGGGGGCCACGGGTCCGGTGCAGGTGGAGCGACACGCCCGTGAGGTCATCGAGGAATCCCTCGGCGAATGGCTGCCCGAGGGCGAAAGGAGAGACCGGGCCGTGGCGTGGGCCATGGAGGTCGCCCGGTCCGCGCCTCCGGAGAAGCCCGGCGTTCGGAAGGAGGACCTGCTCGCGGGTCTCGCCTGCTTCTGCCTGATGTTTTTCGGCACCCTTCCGCTCGCGGCGCCCTACCTGCTGCTCCGTGACCTCGGCCGCGCGATCCTGGTTTCGCAGGGAGTGGCGGTGCTGCTGCTCTTTCTGCTCGGCCGGCAGTGGGGGACGCTGAGCGGTTTCCGCCCGATCCGCGCGGGGCTCCTCTTCACCATCATCGGCCTCGCTCTGAGCGGAGTCACCCAGTTCCTCGGGGGGTGACCCGGTCGGGAAGCCCGCCGGCGGCGCCCGGGATGGGGGCTGTCCTCCCGACGGGCTGCTAGGGGAGTTCCACGACGAAGAGCGGGCTCTTCACCTCGATCTTCACCTTCAGCGTCTTGGTGGTCGTGCCGTCGCCGAGGACGAACTCGAGGGTCTGTTTCCCGATGTCGAGGTTCGTCGGGGTCCAGACCAGCTCGCTCGTCGACGGGTTGTAATAGGCGCCCGCGCTGAAAGGGTATTCCGTGTTGGCCACCGTCACGGAGACGGGATCCCCGTCGGGGTCCTCGAGGGGGATGTAGAGGCGGAGCTCTATCCCCACGAGCGCCACGACTCCCTTGAACTTGGGGAGGTAGGGCGCCTTGTTCTTCGCGGGATCGGCGTCCGGCGTCTTCACCTGGATCTTGCTCTTGTAGGTCTTGGCGCTGCCCGCGCCGTCGTCGACCGTGTAGGAGAACGTGTAGTTCCCCTTGACGTCCGGGGTGGTCCAGGTGAGGGTCCGGGCGACCCCGTCCCACACCGAGCCCGGCGGGGTCTCGACGGGGGTCACCACGAGGCCCGCCGCCGGCGTCTCCACGTCGACGGCGATCACCGGGATCTTCACCGGGAGCCCGGTGTTCACGGGCACCGTGTAAGTCACCACGGAGGGCGCGTTGTTCTTCGCGTCCGCGAGGACCGGGGGGAGCTCCGACAGCGCCATGCGGATCACCGCGCTGCCCGGGAGATCCACGAGGTGGTCGTCGAGGTCGTTCACGTAGACCTTGCCGTCGCTGCGCAGGGCGAAGTACCGGCCGTCGAAGATCTCCACGTCGACGAACATCTCGTCACCCTCGTTGCCGGTGCCCGGGAAGTCCATGTCCTCCGAAAGGGCGTCGGGCTCCCGGTACACCCGGCCGTTCATGCGGAGGATCACCCAGCGACCGAGTTCGTCGAACTCGAAGTCGCTGTAGAGGTCGCCGTACCGGAAGTCGTCCTCGTCGTTCTGGAAGGGCAGGGAGTCCACCAGTTCCCCCTCCTCGTCTCCCGTGGGGAGCTCACCGCGATAGAGGACGCCGTCGGCGCGCAGGGCGTAGAGGTGCTGCCCGAGGGGGCCGACCTTCAGTGCGATCCACAGGGTGTCGATCTCCCGCCCGTCGTTCTCGTCGAACAGCCCGCGGCCGGCGCGGAACCGGAAGATCTCCGTGCTGCCGCCGTTCTTGAACACGGAGCCGTCCGACCGCAGCGAGTAGGTCGCTCCTTCCCATACCAGCAGCGACGTGAAGAAGAAGTCGTTCCGGGGCAGCGACGCCACGACCTCGTCGTTCACCGCCAGTTGGCCGTTCTGCCGCAGGGCGTAGACCTGTCCCCCCGCGAACTCGACCTCCGTCCAGAACCACGCGCTGTCGGAATCGTAGCTCAGCTTCCAGAGCTTCTCCCCGTTCCTCATCACGAGGCCGTCGCCCCGGATGGTGTAGCGGTTCCCGCCGACCACGGCCATGTCCCGCCACGCCTGATCCGTGTCCCACCATGGGTAGTCCGGGTCGAAGTCGCTCGGCATCCCGTCGATCTTGTTGCCGTTCACGCTCACCGTACCGGTCGTGTTCACGCCGTACAGGTAGCCCTCCGCGAAGGCGGGCGCTCCGATGGCGGCCGATACCGCGAGGACCATGATGGGGATGAGATGGTTTCGGCTCATGACTCCCTCCCAGAGGCTGGAACAGGAACTCGTCTCCGGCCGGGACGGGCCGGCGCTCCGCGAGTCGATCGGCAGTCTGCTCTTACTGGACGAGGACCGCGGGACTGAGAGCGGCGAGACGCTCCCGACCCGTGGACTCCGGAAGGAAGTCGAGGAGTATCCGGATGGTGGGCCCGTCCTTGTCGAAGGTCACGTTCCCGTAGTAGGTCTTCCCGGCCTCCAGCCGCTGGGGGATCGCCGCCGTGACCGGCGGACCGGCGAACCGCGCGCGGTCGAGGCTCAACAGGAACTGCATCATGCCCGGGGAGGCTTCGAAGCTCAGGTAGTTCCCGGGAGCGAGAGCCCCGATCTCCCGACTGGCGGAGGAAACGAGGAGCAGCCAGGCTTTCCCGAAGGTCTGGTCCTCGCGAAACAGGAAGACCCTGGCCTTCGCCGGGTCACCGGCGGTGGCGGGGTCGGGCATGGGGACCTTCTGGATCGACTCCGTGGCGGCGCAGGCCGCGGCCGCGATGACGAGGATGGAAACCGCCAGGCTCTTCATGCGATACCTCTCTTCTGGCCCGAACCAGCCCGGGTGATGTATTCTACGGATCCTGGTGGGCGACCCCCCAGTATCAGGCGGGTGGTCCGGAAGTCCGGCTTCCGTCCGGATGCCGGTGGGCGCGAAGGGCCACGTACGCTGAAAGGAAAGAGGACCATGAACACGTGTCGACTGCTCGTCTTCTCCGTGGCTCTGTGCCTCCTCGCGGGCCAAGCGCTCGCCGCGGAGGAGATCACCGGGCGGGACGGTCGTTCCGCCATGGTGGAGGTCCTCGAGACCTCGCCCGATTCCG
>JALOQY010000002.1 GCA_025459285.1 Planctomycetota bacterium
CCTCCGTCGGGTCGGGCCGGTGGCGGCGCCGGCTCGTCGCCGGCGCGGCGGTCGCCGTGGTGTGCCTCCTCGCCATCCCGGCGTGGCGGGAATTCCGGCGCAGCGACGAGGACCGCGTGCGGGCGGCGGCAGAGGAGTTGCTCGCCGCGCTGCTGGAGCATGACTGGCAGGGCTTCGCCGACCTGCTGGATCCGGACTGTCTGGGCAACGCGGAAGATCTGCTCGCGGACCTCCGCGCCGGACTCCCCGCGATACCCGCGGACTGGGCGGAAGCAGGCGTCACGGCGGAGGGGGTCCGGAAGGGCGACGCGGCCTGGCTGATCGGGAAGTCGTTCGAGAGTTTCTGGCCCGAGGGTCACTTTCCGAAGCGGGTGGTCAGGCTGACCCTGGCCCGGCAAGGAGCGCGGTTCGAGGCAAGGGCGGACCTTGACGCCGGGAAGGCGATCGCATTCACCTTCGACCGTCGCGGCTGGCGGGCCCTGGGCCGGTGGCGATGCACCGAGTCTTTCTGGTTCATGGGGACCATGAAGTTCCATAGTCTCGAGCGGAAGCTCCCCGTCTTCCTCCCGGTCGGAGCGATCGACCCGGCGAGCGTCCACGCCGTCCTCACCGTGGGATCGGGGGGCGTCTCCGGCGATGAGCGCGCGTGGCTGCTGGGGCGGCTGAACGCGGCGCTCGAGCGGGCCCCGGACCCCGCGACGGCCGTGCTCGACGCGTCGGGGAATCTCACCTTCGCCGCGGTCATCGACCTCCACGACCTGCTGATGCGGGCGGGCTTCGACCGGGTCCTGTTCACCGCGGCGGAAGGCGAGCCTCCCGCCGGTCTGTGGTTGAACGGCGAGCCGTTCACGGGTCCCGACGGGCCGCCGCCGGGGCTGCGACCTTCGGACGTCCTCGATCGGGTTCTCCGGGCGGGGGGGCCGCCCCGCTGAACGGGCAGTCCTTGCTTCCGGCGGCGCATCCCCGATGATCGGGACATGAGGGCGCTCCGGGAACTCCTCGCCGGACCATGGCCGGCCATCGTCGTGCCGCCCCGCCTCCTCCGGCGGGTCGCGCGGCGCGCGGGGCGGGCGAGGGGCTTCCGGGTCCCGCACGGGGACGGCCTGACGGTCGGCCGCGCCGCCCTCCTTGAATGTGTCACCGCGGCGGAGATGGGGCTATCGGACGGCGACGTCCCCGGGGGCCCGGTCATCCTCGTGGCGCGCCGGGAGGCGGAGCGCCCCGGCGCGGAGTATGACCCGGCGGCGCGCCGGCTCCTCTGGCGCGTGCGGTTCCACGGCGCGGTCCACGCCGTGCTGGAGGGGCGGATCGCCGCCGGGGAGATCGATGCCGCGGCGATCCGGCGCGACATCGACCGCATCGGGCAGGTCGCCTTCGACGAGGCGCGGGAGGTGCTCCGCCACGAAGACCGGCTCGCGCCGCCGGCGGGGGATGCCGAGGTCTTCGTGGAGTTTGCCGCGCGGTACCTCGAGCTCTCCGTCTTCGATCCCCGGGCGCTTCCCCTGTGGTTCCCCGCGGCGGCGGGCGGGGGCCGCGCGGGGGCCGTTCTCGGGGCGTACGTCGATGGTCCGGCGCTCGCGGAGGCGACGCGGGTCCCCGGCGCCGCGGAGGAGGAGGGGGGGGCGACTCCGGCGGCGCTCCGGCGGCCGGAGGTCGAGCGCGGCCGGGAGCGACCCGGCCTCCGGAAGCGCGCGGAACGCGCCGCCCGGCGGGGGAACGCCGTGCGCGCCGCGATCATCTCGGTGCGCGGCGGGCGGGAGGCGGAGGCGTTCGGCTACCTCGACGAACTGCTCGCCCGGCTGGGCGCGGCCTACCCCGAAGTCCACGGGCAACCGTTCCGGGACGGGCTTCGGGAGCTGCTTCTCCTGGCGGGCGGAGGCACGCGCACGGCGGCGGGAAAGGCGCTCTTCGATCTCCAGAAGGGCTGCGTGGAGCATGAACGCGGGGTCTACGCCGTCGACCTGCGGGGGTGTTTGACGAGCCTCTTCCGGCGGCCCCTCCGCCGCGACCTGCCCCGGCTGCGGGAAGTCCTCGTCTTCCGGCGATTGAGGCGGGCCGCGGACCGGATCGCGCGGGCCGGCCTCGGACGCGGAGGGTTCGGGGAGGCCCTGGCGCGCGCGGTGGAGGAGGCGGGGGAGCGGCTGCGCCACGGGTTCGGCCCTCCGCTGCGGGCCGTGCTCCGCGGATGCGGCCTCACGCAGGGGACGTTGCCGGAGCGCGTCGGCGTCGAGCGTGCGGTGGCCGGTCTCCTCGACCACCTGCTCTCGACCGGCCGGCTCCGGATCGGCGACGTCCGGGACGTCATCTCCCGGAGTGACGCGAAGCTCCCCTCGGTGCGGAGTCCGGCGCAGTGGCTCCTCCGGGATCCCCTGCTCATCGCCGACCGGCGGCTCGCCGTCAAGCTCGACGGCGTCTACCGCCGGGGCGAGGTCTACCTGCGCTGGCTGCAGCGGTTGAGCGCCGCCGCGCTGGGCACCCGGGCCGGCTCCTTCCTCGTGCGCTACGCGGCGGTACCGTTCGGCGGGGCCTGGGTGCTGCTGGCCGGGCTCCATCACTTCGTGGCCCACTTCGCACCCGGGGCGCGCCTCACCGCGTGGGGGCCGGTGCTCGGCCTCGGCTCGTTCTTCTTCGCCCTGCTCCACAGCGGGCGGTTCCGGCGGGGGATGGCGAAGGCCGGGAAGGTCGCGGTGAAGGCGGCGCGTGCCGTGGTCGGTCTCCCCGCGAGGCTCCTGCACCTGCCGATCGTGGCGCGGATCCTCGGGAGCCGGACAACGAAGCTCCTGTTCCGCTACGTCCTGCGGCCGGCGGCAGGGACGGCGGCGATCTTCGGCCTTCTCGCGATGGCCGGCGTCTCGGGGTTCCCGGAACCGCTGGCCGCCCTCGCCGTGTTCCTCGGGGTGAACCTGTTCCTCTACTCGCCCTTCTTCCGGCGCGCCGAGGAGCGGGCGGCGGACTGGCTCCTCGTGAACTGGAACTTCCTGCGCCGGACGGTCCTCACCGGTCTCTTCCGGGCGGTCATGGCGACGTTCCGCCTCCTGCTCGACCTGCTCGACCGGATCCTCTACCGGATCGACGAATGGCTGCGGTTCCGGGAGGGGGATCCGCGGGTTTCGGTGGTCCTGAAGGCCGTGGCGAACCCCGTCTGGGGCACAGTGGGCTACGTGCTGCGATTCGCGGTCACGCTCGTCGTGGAGCCGCAGATCAACCCGATCAAGCACTTCCCGGTGGTCACCGTCGCCCACAAGGTCTTCCTGCCCTTCGCTCCGAAGATCGCCTCGCTCTTCTCACCGCTGGGGCCGTTCGCCGCCATCCTGCTCGGGGGGGCGATGACCGTGGCGATCCCCGGGCTCTGCGGATTCCTCGCGTGGGAGCTGCGCGAGAACTGGCGGCTCTTCGCCACGAACCGGTCGCCTCTGCTCGGCCCGGTGATGATGGGCCACCACGGGGAGACGATGATCCGCCTGCTGCGGCCGGGCTTCCACTCCGGCACCCTGCCGAAGGCGTGGCGGAAGCTCCGGCGCGCGCCGGCCGGGGGGGGGCGGGAGCGGCGGGCGCGGGAGATGCTCCTCTCGGTGGTGGAGTCGGTGGCGCGGTTCGTGGAGCGGCACGGTGTGTGGCTCCTTCGCGAACGCGGGGTCGACGCCCGGGTGGGCGAGGTCCGGCTCGCGGGCAACGCCGTCCGGGTGACGCTCCCGGGTCTCGTCGTGCTGTCCTTCGAGGAGCAGTCGGGGCGGATCGTGGCCGGCGTCGAGGAGCTGACGCCCGGGGCGACGGCGACGGGGCCGGTGCGGACGGCGGTGGTGGGGCTGCTGAAGCGCGCCGGGGTCGAGGTGGTCCGCGGGCAGGTGGCGGCGGCGCTGAACGGCGTGCCGTGGGACGTCTCCGACCGCGGGCTCGTCGTCTGGCCCGACCCGGACTTCCGGCGGGAGGTCGTCTACCGCCTTCGCCCGGGGAAGGCCCTCGAGCCCCGGGAGGGCATCGGTCCGGCGTTCGATCCGGCGGCCGTCCTCTTCTCCGAGTGGCCGGTGGCCTTCAGCCAGTGGACCCGCGCCTGGGATCGCGGCGAGGAGCTCCTTCCGCGGCTCCCTCTCGCCTAGCAGCCCGTGCGCGTGAGCCCTCATGCGCACGGAGGCCTCTCGGCAACGGGCCGCCAGGGCGGGCAAACTGACCCAGGGGCAAACTGACCCAGGGTCATTCTTCCCGGGCGGGAGGATTGACCCTGGGTCATTCTTCCCGGATTTTCAGGGGAGGGCGGCGTCCATGCGGCGGCAGACCTGGCGGAGGACCTCCAGCCGGGCGTGGAGCTTGTCCTCGGCGGGCACGAGGATCCACGGGGCGGCGCGGGTGCTGGTGCGCTCCAGCATGTCGTTCACCGCCTCCTCGTAGCGGTCCCACTTCTCCCGGTTGCGCCAGTCCTCCCCGGTCAGCTTCCAGCGCTTGTGGGGCGTGCGCTGGCGCTCGCGGAAGCGACGGGCCTGCTCCTCCTTCGAAATGTGCAGCCAGAACTTCACGAGGATGACGCCGTGCTCCACGAGCTGGCGCTCGAACTCGTTGACCTCCACGTAGGCCCGGCGCCACTCGTTCTCCGTCGCGAGGCCCTCGACGCGCTCCACCAGCACGCGGCCGTACCAGCTCCGGTCGAAGATCGTGATGCGGCCGGCGCGGGACAGCCTTCGCCAGAAGCGCCAGAGGTAGTGGTGCGCCCGTTCCTCGTCCGTGGGCGCCGCCACCGAGATGACCTCGTAGTCGCGTGCGTCGAGCGGCGCGGTGAGGGCCCGGATCGCGCCGCCCTTCCCTGCGGCGTCCCAGCCCTCGAAGACGAGGATCGTGGAGGTCTTCTTCTCCCGGGCGCGGCGGCGCAGGACGTTGAGGCGGGCTTCGTATTTCGGACGACGGAGCTCGTAATTCCGCTTCGGGAGCTTCGCCCCCAGATCGAGGGTCGACAGGAGCGACGGCGTCGCGGCGGCGCGGACCGCCGGGGCGGGCGGGCCGGGCTGGTCGGCCTCGGCCTTCGCGCGGCGCGCGGGCCCCTCCGTGACCCCCCGGTCGAGGGCGTCGAGGAGGATGCCGCCCACGCGCAGGCTGCGGTAGCGCTCGTCGAGGCCCTCGACGATGTGCCAGGGGCACCGTCCTGTGCTGGTCCGCATGATCATCCGCTCGGCGGCGGCGAGGAGCTCCTCCCGGAGCTTCAGGCGCCGGAAGTCCCGCTTCGTCACCCGCCAGGCGGTCAGGGGATCCTCCGCGAGGGCCGCGAGGCGGCGTCGCTGGGCCTTCGCGGACAGGTGCATCCAGAACTTCACGATGAGCGTACCGTCATTGGCGAGGGTCCGCTCGAACGCGATGATCCGCTCCAGCTCCTCATCGAACCGGGACGCCGAGATCCTTCCCTGGACCCGGTCGAGGAGGGGGCGCTCATACCAGGCGGACAGGAAGACGCCGAGGTGGCCGCGCGCCGGCAGGTCCCGCCAGTAGCGCCAGTACTCCGGCCGTTCGCGCTCCTCCTCGGAGGGCGGACCGTAGGCGCGCGTGACGATGCGCCGGGGGTCCATCCAGGTGGAGAGCAGCGTGGCCAGTTCGCCCTTGCCGGCGGCATCGACGCCGGAGAACAGGACGATGGCGGAGGCCTCGGACTGCGCGAGTTTCCACTCCGCTTCGAGGAGCTTCTCGCGCAGCACGGGCTCGTGCCGGCGGAAGTCGGTCTTCGTGACCTTCTGGCCCAGTTCGGCGGATTCGAACATCGGATCGTATGCATACCCCGGCGAGGTCCGGCCGGCAAGGGAGTTGCCCGGGTGACCGCCCGGCGCGATACTCCCGGCATGGGAAAGCGAGAACTGCTCGTGCTGCGGCACGCGAAGGCGGAGGCCGCCGGGGGCTCCGACGAGACCCGCGACCTGACGAAGAGGGGCATCGCGGACTGCGACCGGATCGCGGCGTGGCTCGAGGCCCAGGACCTCGTACCGGACGAGTTCCTTTCATCCACCGCGGTGCGGGCCGCCCGCACCGCGAAGCGCGTGATGAAGGGACTTCGCCTGAAGACCACCGACCTGCGAACGGACGAACGGCTCTACCTGGCTTCCATGCCGCGGATCCTCGACGTCCTTGGCGAAATCTCCGGGCAGCGCGTGCTCCTCGTGGCCCACAACCCCGGACTCGGGGAACTGGTGGAGCACCTCTCCGGCGGGACCCCGGAGCCGCCCGGGGGAGAGAAGGCTTTCCCCACGGCGGCCCTGGCGTGGTTCCGGTTGCCGGGGGACTGGGCGAGGCTTCGCCGCGGGGACGGCGAACTCGTGGCCCTCATCCGCCCGAAGGCGCTGCCGTGAAGCCGCGCCGGGCGGGGCTCTTCCTTGCGGTCCTGCTCCTTGCGGCGACGGCGCGCGCCGATCCGTGGGTGCCGTCCACGTACGGGGACTCGATGGTCCTCCAGCGGGACCGACCGGTTCGGGTGACCGGGGGGGCGGAACCGGGGGAACGGGTCTCCGTGCGGATCGCCGGGAAGTCGGGTTCGGCCGTCGCGGGACCGGATGGATCGTTCTCGGTGGAACTGCCCGCGCTCCGGGCCGGGGGACCGCACGAGATGGTCGTGAAAGGGCACGGGCCGGCGCTCGTGTTCCACGGCGTGCTCGTGGGGGAGGTCTGGGTCTGCTCCGGGCAGTCGAACATGGCGTGGACGGTGGCGGCCTCGAAAGGCGCCGCGGAGGAGGTGCCAAAAGCCGACCACCCGATGATCCGATTCCTCACGGTCCCCCCGAAGGCGGCGGTGGAGCCCGCCCGCAACTTCCCCGGCCGCTGGCTTGCCTGCACTCCCGAGAGCGTGAGGGGTTTCTCCGCCGTGGGGTACTTCTTCGGCCGCGAGATCCACCGGGCGCTGAAGGTGCCGGTGGGGCTGGTGAACGCGTCCTTCGGCGGCACGCCCGCCGAGGCGTGGACGCCGCGGGCGGAACTCGCCGCCGACGGCTCCTTCGAGGCCCTGCTCGGGCGTTTCCCTGAATCCCCGGGCGCGGACGGGAAGCCGGTCGTTCGCGCCGACCGGCCGGGCCAGCTCTACGATGCCATGATCGCCCCGCTTGCCGGGTTCCCGATCCGCGGGGTGATCTGGTACCAGGGGGAGTCGAATGCTGGACGCGCCTCTCAATACCGGCGTCTTTTTCCCTGCCTCATCCGCTCGTGGCGGAAGGCCTGGGGGCAGGGTGACTTCCCGTTCCATTTCGTCCAGCTCGCGAACTTCCGGGCTCGCGCCGCGGAACCCGGACCCAGCGAGTGGGCGGAGCTCCGCGAGGCCCAGCGGGCGACGCTCGAGGCCCTTCCGGCCACCGGCATGGCGGTGACGATCGACATCGGAGATGCCGGCGACATCCACCCGAAGAACAAGCAGGAAGTGGGGCGGAGGCTCGCGCTCCTTGCCCTCGCGAAGGACTACGGGAAGGACGTCATCGCGTCGGGGCCGGTGTTCGTCACCGCGGAGCGGCGGGGCGACGGGATGGCGCTGCGGTTCGCGGAGGTCGCGGGCGGGCTGCGGCCCTCGGGGGACGGGAAGCTCACGGGTTTCGCGGTGGCCGGCCTCGACCGGCAGTTCCGGTGGGCGGAGGCGGTCGTCACGGGGAAGGACTCGGTCCTCGTGCGATGCCCGGCGGTGCCGGAGCCGGTGGCGGTCCGGTACGCCTGGGCCGACAACCCCGAGGCGAACCTCGTGAACGGCGCGGTGCTTCCCGCGTCGCCCTTCCGGACCGACGACTGGCCGGGAGTGACGGAGGGGAAGGAATGAGCCGCGGCGCTGCATGGATCGCGGGCCTCGTCTTCCTCGTCGTCCGGGACGGCAGGCCGGTGGCCGCGGTCGAGGTCTCGCGCGTGGAGCGCGGTTTCCGCGTCGCCCGGCCGATGCCGACGGATCCGGGCGACCCCGTGCGGGCGGAGGCCCGGCTCCGAGCCGGATCCGGGCCGGCGGGACGCGAAGGGTCCGGTCATCGACGGCGGGTCACCGGCCCGGTCGGGCGAGGCGCAGGCTCACGAGTCGATCAGGGCTGACGCCCTGCTCGGCGGCTTCGATGGCGAGCCAGCGGTGTTCGTCCGGCGGGATACGGACGAGGAACCGGCCGGTTCAGGCGGGGAGGCGGTCCTTCGAGAGGGCGCCGTCGACCGAGAGGCGGCCGGCGCCGAGGAAGACGACGGCAAGGGCCATGGCGCCGAGGGCCATCGGGTACTCGAATCCACCGGCGGCAGCGAAGAAGCCGTTCTTCCAGTGGACGAAGTAGACCGCCCCGCCCATGACCGAGAGGATGGAGAGGGCGGCGAGGCGGGTGAGGAAGCCGAGCGCCACGCCGATGGCGCCGAGGAACTCCGCGGCGATCACGCAGTAGGCGAGCTCCGTGGAGAACCAGGACTGGTTGATCCCGGTCCGGAGCATCTCGGCGGTCTCCTTCAGCGGCTTGCCGCCCCAGATGCCGAGAGCCTTTTGCGCGCCATGGGGGAACATGGCCGCGGCGAGGCCGAGGCGGAGAATCAGCCCGCCGATGCCGCTACGGGTCCGGAAGAGCCATTTCATGATCTCGCCTCCTTTGCCGCCTCCAGGCGGTCCAGCCTCTCCTCCAGTTTCCTCGTTTTCTCCAGAAGATCCTCGAACTCTTTTTTGCGCTTCACGTCGTCCGGCTTTCCGTCGCCCTCGCGAATGGCGTTGACGAGGCGCCGGAGGCGGGGGTGGCTCTGCTCCGCGAACCCGGACCGGGCGGCCTCGATCGCGGCGGCGCCGGGACCGTGCTTGAGGATCGCGAGCCCCCCGGCCGCGGCGAACCGGACGAAAGGACGCGGGTCGCGGAGAAGACCGATCAGGTCCTCGCCGGCCTGGTCGCGGTGCCGTCTCTCGAGGAACAGAGCGCTCTGCGCGAAAGCGGCGGGGAGGACGTGGAGCACATCCTCGGGCTCCTGGCCGCCGAGGAGACGCGCACGGAGTCCCGTGAAGACCTCCTCGGACCGCGAAGCGGCGAGGCCGCGGAGCGCACCCGCCCTGACGATGCCGCGCCAGCCGTCGTCGTGCGAGGCGGCGAGAAGGCGCGGGAGGTCGGCGGGGTCCCGCTGCGCCCCGAGGGCGGCGAGGGCGTTCTGGGCGACGAGGTACGTGGGGTGGCGATCGAGCATGGCCCGCAGTGCCGCCGCCAATCCCGGATCGCGGAACTCCGCGGCGACGCCGGCGAGGACGACGAGGACGCGCGGATCCTCCTCGGAGCCGAGGAGGCGGGCGATCCACTCCACGGCGCGCGCGGCCTTCGAGACCGAAAGAGCCCGTGCCATCTCCCGGCGCGCGCCCCAGAACGGCTCGGTGGCGAAGGCCTCGCCCACCGCATCCAGATTGCCCCTCGTGCCCGTCTTCGCCAGCGCCTCGGCGGCGAGGATCCGCCCCTCGATGTCCGGGGCGTGCCGCAGGGCCCGGCGGAGCATGGCATCTCCGGGGTTCATCTCGATGCGGAACAGCAGATCCCCGTCGGGATCGACGCGGACGGAGAGGGGCGCCTTTCCCAGTGGCACCACGACGACGTGGCGCTCCCGCTCCACCTCGATGCGCCGCCGCGCGAACCGCCCCTCTTCCTCCTCCCACGCGAGGACGAGCGGGAAGGCGAAGGGGGCGACCTTGCCGTCGGTACCGGTCTGGGTCTGCTTCACCGTGAACGTCCCCGTGCCGGCCTCGGCGTCGTGGGCGAAGGAGACGTCGAGTTTCGGATAGCCCGGGGAGTGGATCCACTGGTCGAAGAAACGCACGAGAGAACGTCCGGAGCGGGCCTCGAGGGCCCGGCGGAAATCCTCCGTCTCCACCGTCCCCGCGCCGTGGCGGGCGAGGTAGTCCGTCACGGCCGCCCAGAAGTCCCCTTCGCCGAGGAGCCGGCGCAGCATGTGGATGCGCCAGGCGCCGCCGGGGTAGAGGTGGCGGTCGTACATGGCCCAGGACGAGTCGAACGTCCGGGTGACGATGGGCCGTGAGTAGGTTTCGTCGGCCTCCTTCATGTACGCCCGGGCCTGCTCGAACCGGTGGTAGCGCGCTTCGTCCTCGCCGGCCTCGTCTTCGAGCCAGCAGTTCTCCATGTAGGTGGCCCAGGACTCCTTGAGCCAGGCGTGGGCGAAATCGCGGATGACGACCGCGTCGCCGAACCAGGCATGGGCCATCTCGTGGACGTTGACGATGTCGAACACGTGGGTGAACTCGCGCGCGAGGGTCTCGTCGAGGAGATAGCCGTCATCCCACGAGACGAGGGAGATGTTCTCCATCGCGCCGCCGATGCGGGGGACGGCGAACTGGAAGTACTTCGGGTAGGGGTAGCGCACGCCGAGGCGGTTCTCGAACCAACGGAGCATGCGGGGGGTGCGGCCGAAGGAGCGGCGGAGGTCGGCCTCCGTGGCGCGCTCCTCCGGAGCGAAGTAGGCGATCTCGCGGCCGTCCACGGGTTCGTCGACGGCGCGGACGAAGTGGCCCGCGGCAAGGCAGACGAGGTAGCTTGGACAGGGCTGGTCGAGACGCCAGCGGGCGGTCTTCGTGCCGTCGCCGTTCGCCTCCTCGCCCTCGGACCGGCCGTTCGCGAGCACCGTGAAGTCGACGGGCGCGGTGAGGGCGAAGGAGAGCGTGGTGCGGATCGCCGGGTAGTCGACGCAGGGCAGCCAGTAGCGCGCGCGCTCCGTCTCGTTGTCGGTGGCGACGAAGAGCGGGCGGCCGGGGTTCGCGGCGTCGGGTGTCGAGAACATGAGCCCGGTGATGGGGTGGTCCACCCGATAGACCACGGCGAAGCGCCGGGTTTCCCCGCGGGTGAGCGCCCGCTCGAAGAGAACGGTGATCCGCCGGCCGTCGTAGGAGAAGGCGAGATCGTGACCGTCCTCGCCCGAGACGGCCACGTCCTCGAAGGCGCGGGCCTCCAGGATGATCTTCCTCGCCCCGTCGGCGGCGGCCCGGACCGTCGTCACCACGCGGCCGGCGGCAGCCTGGGCGGCCACGTCGAACCGGAGCGCGATGTCGAGGTGGACCGGTTCGAGGACGAGATCCGGGGGGTACTGGGGTTCGGCGCCGGGCAGGGTGAAATCGGTGGCGAAGGATCCGGAATGCCGGGTGTTCATCGGTTCTCCCTTTCGGAAGCGGACCATGCGATGGTCCCGCCCTTCTGCGAATCATAGCGGAGTCGGATGGCCGGGGACGTGGCTCCCTCCACGGCGACGATCCACTCCGCGCGGATGCGCCCCCGCGAGGAGACGCCCCGTTCCACGCGAAGCCTCTGCGGCTCGTGGGCCACGGGCTCGGCGCGTTCGCGCATCGGGGGCCCGTGGAGGAGCCCGCCGGCCACGACCCGACCTCCGTCGACCTCGATCGAGAAGAAGTCGGGGAGACCGATGCCGTGGCGGGCAGCCAGGGCGGAGCGGGTGGGAAGGAGCCGGCGGTTGACCACTTCCGCCCGGACGCGGAAGAGCCCCGGCGCGATCGGCTGCACCTCCGGGGGACCGAGCGAGAGCTCCGGAAGCTCAGAGGCGTGCTTCAACGTGAAGGCCATGTTGCGGTGGCAGAGCTCCGGGAGCATGAAGAGTGGCGGCACGCGGCCGATGGTCTTCCGGAGCCCCCCGATCTCGATGTCGCCATACCGGGGATGGGAAAAGGGCCGCCACGCGGCGAAGTGTGCGCCGAACTCGACTTCCGCGTCGAATCGGTGGCGATCGGAGGAGTCGGGGCGGCCGTCGTATTGGGCGTCCGCGAAGAGCTCGTTCGTGAACGCGAAGATGCCGAGGTTCTCGTAGGCGAAGGCGATCAGGGAGCCGTAGGCGGTGTAGAGGTCCTTCGCGAGGACGAGGTAGCGGTAGTGGGGGAGGATCCTTTCCCCGGCACGGCCCAGCTCGTCGTAGACCTCGCGGTCGGCCTCGGGCCATGGCTCGGCGTCCGCATGGCCGGGGCCGCGGAGGATCATGCCGCCCCAGGTGTGATAGCTCTGGACGGCGGCGATGTTCGGGTGCGCGAATAGGAAGTCGCCGACCGCGCGGGTCTCGGGGTAGCAGAGTGGCCAGGCTCCGGCCCCGCCCTGGAAGCCCTCGGGGCGCCAGTCGCCGGGGAAGTTGCGGTTCAGGTCGTAGCCCCCCGGCCCGTCCTCATTCACCTCGCCGTCACCGTCATTGTCGATCCCCTCCCATCCGAGGATGATCCACTCGCCCTCCTGTCCCGAGGTCACGAGCTCCATGCGCCGCGGGTCGTCGCGCACCGTGCGGTGCGTGCCGCCGGAGGCCACCCTCTTCCGCATGAGTGTGATGGAGCCGTCGCCGTCCAGGTCGTCGGGGCCGTCCTCGTCGGCGAGGCCGTCGTGGTCTTCGTCCAGGGGTTCGAGTCCCGAGCGGGGGAACTCGGGGGTCCCGGCCGGCGCGAACCAGTGTTCGCGCGCGTCGGGGTTGACGCAGGGGAGGACGTAGAACGTGACGCGGCGCAGCAGCGCGGCGATTTCCGGGAGGCGCCGCCGGTTCTCGAGGAGGTACCACAGGGTGTAGAGGCAGACCTCCGTCCCCTGCACCTCGTTCCCGTGGATGGCGGCGTCGATCCAGATGGCCGGTCGATCGCGCTCCGGTGGGCCGGCGGGATCGGCGAGGATCGCGAGAGTGAGGTCGCGGCCCTGCGAGGACTTCCCGAGGCTCTCGAGACGGAGACCCTCCGGCCACGCGTCGCGCAGGGCGCCCAGCGCCTCTGTGAGTGCCGCGCCGTCGTAGAGGCGGTCGAAGCGGAGCTCGGGGACGGCCCCGCCAGCGGCCCGCGTGGCGGGTGCGAGGAGGAGCAGGAGGAGAGAAGCGAGGCGCTTCACAGGATCACCTCCGCCTCGAGGGGCGGAAAGCGCGGGGAGGCCAGGAGGACCCGCAGGCGATCGCCGGGCATCCCGGCGACGGTGAAGCGGAAGGTCCGCGCGCTTTCGGGAAGACGCCAGACGAGCGCCTGCGTGGGGCCGGCGAGGACCGCGGCGGCCGGTTCGACCGAGAGCCGCAGGGGCGCGAGGGTTCGCTGGCGTTCACCCATGGCGGTGGCGAGAGGGAAGGCGCCTTCGTTGACGAGCGTGACGCGCACCTCGTGGGCGCCCGGTGCCAGTTCGCGGACCTCCACGGCTCGGAGAGAGGGGCGGGGGAGGAGTCCGAGGAGCGCCGTGACGAAGCGGGCCTGGGCGTCCGCCAGCGCCGGGAGGGCGTCCGGAGGCGGGTTCAGGCGGAAGAGCGGGGCGAACCCGCCGATCTCCACCGGGCCGAGCGTCGGGTGGTCGAAGGGCGCGAGGGACCGGAAACCGGCTCCGTCGAGCGCGGCATCGGACCACGCGAGCCAGCGGGCGTCCGCGGAGGCCGGCTTCGCGCCGGACGGCAGCAGGTGGTCACCGGCGGGAGGTTCGCGGAAGAGCGGGGTCGCGAAGGCCGGGAGCCCGCGGCAGAAGTAGGCGAAGTGGTGGAAGGCGCCGGCCGGAGGGTCCGCGAGGGCGCCCGGCGTGGCGGCGGTATCCGCGAAGCGGCGCGCGGCCTCGGAGAAGAGGGGGACGTCATCGGGGAACGGGCCGTCGGGCATGGCGCGGCCCTGCGCGCGGTTGGCGGGAGGGACCCCGGAGAGGTTGTCGTGGCGGCCGTAGACGAGGACGGCGGCGATGAGCGGATTCCCGACGAGATGGCCGGCGAGGGCCCGCGATTCGGGCTCGGAGGGTTGCGCCGGGCCCCGGCGGGGGTCGTAGCGGTCGCCACCGCAGGGGAAGTTGCGGTCGAGGTCCACGCCGCCCGGACCGTCCTCGGCCACCTCGCCGTCCCCGTCCGAGTCGAGCCCCTCGGGCAGGAGATGGAAGGAGCCGCGTTCGAACCGCGAACCGTCCGCGGGAACCAGCAGACGCGGGTCCTCGGGGGAGATCCGGAGGGGGCCGGCGGGATCGGGGACTCGCATCCACGTCACGAAACCGTCGCCATCGAGGTCCCGGGGCGGGTCCTCGTCGAGGCGGCCATCGCGGTCGTCGTCGCGCGGGCCGAGGTTCCCGCGGAACTCGCGCTCCGGGCCGGCGAGGAGCGCCGCGAGGCCGTCGGGGTTGACGAGCGGAACGATCTCCACGGCGCAACGGGAGAGGAGTTCGGCAACCGCGGAGTCGGCGGCGGCCAGCCGGGCCAGGGCCTTCGGCAGCGCGAGCGCCGTCGCGGTCCCCACCCGGTGGTCGGCGGCGAGCCCCGCGACGACGAGAAGGCGTGGCCGGCCCTCGATCGGCAGCGGGCCGGGGAGACCCGAAAGCAGCGCGAGAATCGGGCGATCCTGCCGGGAGCGACCGATCTCGGCGAGACGGCCGAGCGGCAGATCACCCGGGGTTGCCCTCAGGACCGCCTCGACCTCGCCGGGGCCGGGATAGGCGGGGTCCGCGCCGGGATCGGAGAGGAGCGGGAGCAGGATCAGGAGCGCGACAGCGAGCTTGCCCATGGGAAGGAACGACTATACCCGACGGGCTGCTGACTCCGGCGGGGAAGTCCGGCCGGCGTCAAGCGGGGGGCGGGGGCGCGGGCGGCTGCGGAGCACGGTCGCGGCCGTGGCGGATCACCACGCCCTCCACGAGGAAGACCACGTCCTCGGCGATGTTCGTGGCGAGGTCGGCCATGCGCTCCAGGTGGCGCGAGGCCGAGAGGATGTGGAGGGCCCGCTCGATCCGGTCCGGTTCCGCGCGGACCCAGTCCTCGACCACCGCGTACATGCGACGGTGCATCCGGTCGACCTCGTCGTCGGACCGGATGACACCGCGGGCGAGGGCCGTATCCTGGCCCACGAGGGCATCGAGGGCCTCGCGGATCATCCGGCGGACGCGCTCGGCGATCTCCGTGAGGAGGGGCGGGGAGTCGAGGGAGGGCCGTGAAGAGAGGAACGCCGCCCGTTCGGCGACGTTGCGCGCGAGGTCTCCCATGCGCTCGAGGTCGTTGTTGACCTTGAGGGTGGTGACGATGAACCGGAGGTCGCGGGCGACGGGCTGGTGCAGGGCGAGCATCTTCAGGCACTCGTCCTCGATCTCCACCTCCCGGTCGTCGATGCGGTCGTCGCCGGTGATGACCTCCTCGGCGAGCCCGGGACGTCGCTCCACGAGGGCGGTGAGGGCCGTGTCGATCGCCGCCTCGACGAGGGATCCCATGGAGAGGATGCGGCGCTTCAGACGTTCGAGGTCGCGGTGGAGGTGTCGCATGGCGGTCTACCCGAACCGGCCGGTGACGTAGTCGCCGGTTTCCTTCAGGTGGGGGTTGATGAAGATCTTCTCGGTGGGACCGTACTCGATCACATAGCCGAGGTACATGAACGCGGTGTAGTCGCTGACCCGCGACGCCTGCTGCATGTTGTGGGTCACGATGAGCACGGAGTAGGTGCCGCGCAACTCGCCGATGAGGTCCTCGATGCGGCCGGTGGCGATGGGGTCGAGGGCCGAGCACGGCTCGTCCATCAGGAGCACCTCGGGTTCGGCGGCGATGGCCCGGGCGATGCAGAGGCGCTGCTGCTGGCCGCCGGAGAGGCCGAGCGCGCTCTCGTTCAGGCGGTCCTTCACCTCGCCCCACAGCGCGGCGCCCTTGAGACTGCGCTCAGCGACCTCGGCGAGGACCGTGCGGTCGCGGATGCCGTCGATGCGGAGCGGGTAGACGACGTTCTCGAAGATGCTCATCGGGAACGGGTTCGACTTCTGGAAGACCATGCCCATGCGCTTGCGCAGTTCGATCACGTCGACCGACCGGCCGTAGATGGGGTCTCCGTTGAGCAGCATGTCACCGTCGATGCGGACGGAGTCGATGAGGTCGTTCATCCGGTTCACGGCCCGGAGGAGGGTGGACTTGCCGCACCCCGAGGGGCCGATGAGGGCGGTGACCTTGCCGCGCGGGATCCTCATGCTGATGTCGAACAGGGCCTGCTTCGCGCCATAGAAGAGGTTGAAACGGCGGACCTCCAGGACGGCCTCCTCGGCGGCGAGTTCGGCGTGGACGTCCGTGGCGAAGCGCGCCCCGCCGGCGATCGCGGCGAGACGGTCGACCGGTGGATCGGCGGCTTCGGCGGTGGTCAGGCTGGCGGTCAGGGCGTGTTCCATGTCAGAAATGACCCTCCCCGAACTTGCGGCGCAGGCGGCCGCGGATCCAGATGGAAGCGACGTTGAGCGCCACGACGATGCCGATGAGGAGCAGCGTCGTGGTGAAGACCATCGGTTTCGCGGCTTCGCTGTTCTGGCTCTGGAAGCCGAGGTCGTAGATGTGGAAACCGAGATGCATGAAGCTGCGCTCGGGGTGGACGAAGGGCGCGACGCCGTCGATGGGTAGTTCCGGGGCGAGCTTCACCGCGCCCACGAGCATGAGCGGAGCGACCTCTCCCGCGCCGCGGGCCATGGCGAGGATCGTGCCCGTCATGATGCCCGGCATGGCGCGGGGAAGGACGATCCGCCGGATCGTCTGCCACTTGCTCGCCCCGCAGGCGTAGGAGCCCTCGCGCATGGAGCGGGGCACCGCGGCGAGCGCCTCCTCGGTGGCCACGATGACCACCGGCAGGGTGAGGAGCGCGAGGGTCAGCGAAGCCCACAGCAGTCCACCCTTCCCGTACTTCGGGTTCGGGAGGAACTCCGGGAAGAAGATCTCGTCGATGCCCGCGCCGAGGATGTAGCAGAAGAACCCGAGGCCGAACACGCCGAAGACGATGCTCGGGACGCCGGCGAGGTTGTTGATCGCGATGCGGACGGTGCTCACGAGAAACCCGGCCTTCGCGTACTCCCGCAGATACAGGGCGGCGAGCACTCCGAAGGGGACGACGAGGATGCACATGATGAGGGTCATCACCACGGTGCCGAAGATGGCCGGGAAGACGCCGCCCTCGCTGTTGGCCTCGCGCGGTTCGTCCGAGAGGAACTCCCACCAGCGGGAGAGGTAGAGACCGGCTTTCCCGAGAATGGTCATCCGGTTGGGGGCGTGGGCGCGGACGATCTCGGAGAGGGCCAGCGCCTTCTCCTTGCCGTCGGCGGTGCGGAGCACCATCCGGTAGCGGTCGTTCTCGCGGTTCAGTTCGGCGATGCGGCCGGAGATCTCGTCGAAGTCGACCTTGCACTCCTCCGTCACCCGGGCGAGGCGCTCGAGGGCCGCGACATGCTCGGGAGAGTCCCGGCCGTGGTCGAGCACGACCCGGTTGACATCGAGGCGGGCGCGCTCCTGCCGGTGGTTGACGCGTCCGATGTCCACGCGCTCCAGTTCCTGTCGGACCGCGAGCCGGTCGCGGCACTCGTCATGGCGCTCGAGGTAGCGCTGCCAGACGACTTCCGGTGTCGTGGCGATGGCCTGACCGTCGAGGAGGAACGCGGCGGGGTAGCCGTAGAATCGCCCCCACTCCAGACGCTCGATGACGACGGCCCACTCCGGCTCCGACTCCGAGACGATGTCGGGGTCGGAAATCCAGTCGAAGTGGGTGCCGGAGAGCTCGAAGTTCCCGGTGCGCAGCATCCGCCGCCGTGTCTCCGGCTCGCCGGGGGGGGTGAAGTCCTCGGTGCGGCTGATCTCTCCCAGGAAGACCTTCGTCGCGGTCCGGATCTCCGGCACGGGACCGGGCCAGAACGTCGAGAGTCCCTGCAGGAGGACGAGCAGGAGCAGCCCGACGACCATGAAGAGCCCGATGGCGAGCGCTCCGCCGTTGAGCCAGACCATGGGCTCGCCGTGCGCGAAAAGCGAGGTGCGCCGAGCCCTCCGCGGCCGGCGGGAGGAAGCGGGCGGGTCCTTCACGGGTGGCGTCACGTTCACAGCTCGAAGGCCTTTCGGCGGAAGCGCAGGCGGACGGCCTCGGCGACGGTGTTGACGACGAAGGTCATGGCGAACAGCGTGAGCGCGGCGAGGAACAGGGTCCGGTAGTGGGTGCTGTCGCGCACGGCCTCGGGCAGCTCCACCGCCAGGTTCGCGGACAGCGTCCGGAAACCGTTGAAGACGTTGAGATCGATGATCGGGGTGTTGCCGGCCGCCATCAGCACGATCATGGTCTCGCCGACGGCGCGGCCGAGGCCGATCATCACCGCGGAGAAGAGGCCGCTCATGGCCGTGGGCACGATGATCCGGGTCGCGGTCTGCCAGGGGGTCGCACCGGCTCCCAGCGAGGCGGAGCGCAGGTGCTCGGGCACCGCCGAGAGGGCGTCCTCGGCGATCGTGAAGATGATGGGGATGATGGCGAAACCCATGACGAACCCGACGATGAGGGCGTTGCGCTGCACGTAGGTGCCCACGACATCCCCGCGCGGATCGAAGCCAAGGAGGGTCAGGCCGCCGGCGAGGAGGACCGTGAGCAGAATCCCGCCATTCGCGATGGCCACGAACCGCAGGAGATCGAAGATGGCGCAGGCGGTCCGATCCCAGCCGGAAGTCCAGCGGTCGGTCAGGCGGGCGCCCGCGCGATAGGCGAGCAGGCCGGCGACGACCATCCCGAGGGGCAGGAGCATGAAGAGCCATCCCCCGAAGGGGCCGCCGCGCTGGCCGTCGAGCCACATCCGGATGTCGCCGGCGAAGAGCAGGTCCTCCACCGGCGGTCCGAGGAGCGCGGCCATGGCGATGCCCCACGGCAGGCAGAGACAGATGGCCGGGAAGCGCCATCGACCGAGCCGGAGCGAGAGCCGCTGCGGGATGAGCTGCCACAAGTAGGCGCCGGAGAGGAAGGCGAAGGGGATGGTGACGAAGGAGACCATCACCGTCGGCACAACACGCTCCACGAAGGGAGCGATGACGAGCGCGGCAAGGAAGCCGAGGACCACGCTCGGGAGGCTCGCCATGACCTCGATCGTCGGTTTGATGCGGGCCTTCGTGCGGGGGTGGAGGAACTCGCTCGCGAAAATGGCGGCGAGGAGCGCGAGGGGGAGTCCGAGCAGCATCGAGTAGAGGGTGGCCTTGAGCGTCCCGAACACGAGGGGGACGAGGCCGAGCTTGGGCTCGGAGTCGTCGGTGCCCCCCGTGGACTGCCAGACGTGCTGAGGCTCCACGTAGCCCTCGTACCAGACGGGGGCGAAGAGGGCGCTGAGGGTGATGTCGGGATGGGCGGCGCGGACCGCGAGCACGGCCAGGTGTCCGCCGGCGACGGCCGACACGGCGTCGTCCTTGGGGGCCACGGTGATCGCGACCACCGGTGCGCCCGGAACGGCGGTGCTTCCGGCGACGACGCGCGCGGTCGTCAGATGGAGGAAGCGGACCGTCCCGTCCGCATGGCCCGCGGCGAAGAGGCGTGTGCGCTGCGACGGTGCGATCGAGGACACGGGGCTCCCCGCGGATGGGAACGCGTGCGCCAGGACCATCTCCATGCCGTCCGGCGTCTGGGGTTCCGTGGAATGGACGGGGAACCAGGCATGGATGCGCCCGAGCGAGTCTCCGAGAAGGAGCGTGGTCCGGCCATTCGCGAAGCGGGCGGCGGTCACCGTGGCCCCGGAGTCGGAAAGCACCATGACCCGTTCGGCCAGGGCGGGTTTTTCGATGTCCGCGGCGGAGTAGCGCTCCAGGAGGCCATCCCGCCAGAGCGCGTAGACCTGCGTGCCGCGCTCGGCGAGGAGGAGCCACTCGGGGTGGGGCCGGCCGGGTGTTTCCGTGATCCCGACGGTTCCCCCGAACAGCCGGATCGTGACCTCGCCCGTCATCAGATTCTTGCGCCGGCGCGCTTCGCGGAGGAGCAGACGTCCGTCGGCGGTCAGGATGGAGACCACCGCGCCGGAGTCCCGCGGGCAGAGGTCGATCCGCTCGATCGGCGAAGGCGGCTCGATGGTGACGGGTGGATCGTAGTCGACCGCGAGGGTCTGGAACCGGAACTGGCCCTCCGGGGTCTTCTGGATGGTCCCTCCGCGATGGACGGCGACGGCGTCGATGGAGAGGCCACGAACCTCCTCGGGGACCTCGGACGGCTCGAGGAAGCGGGTGACGAACCGCGCGCGACCGAGACGGACGGTGCCGTCGGGGAAACCGAGAACGAGTTCCTCTCCGGCCACGGCCAGCGCGGAGGGTGCGCCGTCGGGCGGCGGGAACTCGGCCAGGCGCTCGCCGGTGGAGAGCCGCAGAAGGAGGATCACGCCGTCGGGCCGGAGGACGCGGCAGAGGGTAAGGTACTCGTCCACCTCCATATGGACCGGCGCCCGGGCGTCCGGGGGGAGCGACCGCGTGGCGACGGCCTCGAGTTCGCCCCCGGTGAACAGCGGGAAGACGACCCAGAGCAGGAAGGCCATGATGAGCGTCACGGCGAAGATCGTGGCGAGGCCGCCCACCGTGATCGTGAGACGCGCCAACCGGTCCACGATCTTCACGGATCGTCTCGTTGCCCGCCGGCGGGTGAGCCCCGTGAAGCTCCGCGGTTTGCTCATGGACGTGGGTTCCGGGACAGAGAGAGCGGGCGTCGGGTCGCAGCCCGACGCCCGCGCGAGGATCGAGGGAAAGGCCTACCGGACGCCGATGGAGGCGAGGGAGTCCGTGGCGATCTTCGCCGGCAGCGGGAAGAAGCCGTCCTTCACGACGACTTCCTGACCCTGGCGGGAGTAGACGTAACGGAGGAACTCCCGGCGCAGCGGGTCCATCTGGCTGCCCGGCTTGTGGTTCACGGTCAGGTACAGGAACCGGGCCAGGGGGTAGTCACCGGTGTAGGCGTGCTCCACGACGGCCGGCACGTAGTCCTTCGTCGCGCCCGCGGCGAGCGGGACGGCGCGGACGTCGGCGGTGACGTAGCCGATGCCGGAGTAGCCGATGGCGAACTTGTCGCTCGCCACGCCCTGGACGACGGAGGAGGAACCGGGCTGCTCCTTGACGGAGTCCTTGTAATCCCCCTTGCCGAGGGCGTGCTCCTTGAAGTAGCCGTAAGTGCCGGAGGCCGCGTTGCGGCCGTACAGGCTGATCGGCTGCGAGGCCCACTCGCCGGTGAGGCCGAGGTCGCCCCACGTCCGGATGTCGCTGGGATGGCCGAGCTTGCGGGCCTTGCCGAAGATCGCGTCGACCTGCGCCAGGGACAGGCCGGCGATGGGGTTGTCCTTGTGGACGAAGACCGCGAGCATGTCGATCGCCGTGGGGAGCACGGTGATCTTGTAGCCGTACTTCGCCTCGAACTCGTCATGCTCGGCCTGCTTGACGTCGCGGCTCATGGGACCGAAGGTCGACTGGCCGCTGATGAGCGCCGGGGGAGCGGTCGAGGAACCCTTGCCCTCGATCTCCACCTTGACGCTCGGATAGTGGACGCGGTAGCCCTCGGCCCACAGGGTCATGAGGTTGTTCATCGTGTCGGAGCCGACGCTCTTGATCGTGCCGGACACGCCCTCCACGGGGGCGTAGGCGGGGATCGCGGGGTCGACCGGCACGTTGCCGGCGGAGGCGCCGACGGCGAGGAGCGCCGCGAGGCCGAAGCCGGCGAGGACGGGGAAGGACCTTCTCATTCGCATCTCGTTTCTCCTTGTTCGCGCACCCCGACGGCCGCCGGGGGTGCGGGGGTGTGTCGGTGTGGGTTCCTAGAAGTCGAACTGGAAGCGCATCTCGAAGACGTCGAGGTTGCCGACGTCGTCGATGTCGGAGAGGACGTAGTTGAACATGATGCGCATGTGCGGATTCAGGTAGTAGTTGAGGCCGAGGGTCCAGTTGGTGGCCTTGCCGCCCTCGACGAGGGCGTCGTCGAGGTCGATGTTCGAGAGACGGGCGGCCAGTTCGACCGCGCCGGGGCCGCCGGCATCGGGGTCGTTCAGGTTACCCTTGACCTTGACCCGGTCGAAAGCGCCCGACTTGTAGGCGCGCGTCTCGCCGGTCAGGAAGTAGCTCGCGAGGATGTACCAGCCGTCGAACCGCGGGTCGTCAAAGTCCTCGGAGTCGAGGTCCATCGTCAGGTACTCGGCCTGGAGGGAGAAGGGGCCGGCGACGAAGGCTGCTTCGAGGCCCAGGATCATGGCCTTGTCGGCAGTGATGTCGCCCGTGTCCACCACGGAGAGGCTCGTGCGCGCTTCGGGGGTCGACTTGATGCGCCACTTGTCGTCGGCCGCGTGGCGGAAACTGCCGGAGATCCCGAGGTGGAGGAACATGCTGCCGTCCTCGGACTTGTAGGGGGTGCCGCTGATGCGGGCGGTGATCGAGGGGTCGGTCCGCCCGTTCGCCTGGTCGTCCGTGGTGGCGAAGACGCCGCCGGCCCACTGGAGACGGTCCTCGAACGCCTTGTCATGGAGCATGAGACCCACGTTGCGGCTCGGGGTGAAGGCCCCGATGGGCATCGCGCGCTCCATGAAGGTGATGTAGCGGCTGGAGGTCAGCTCCTCGAGACCCATCGGCTCCTTGAAGTGACCGACGCGAACGGCGCCGACGACCGGTATGCCCTTCTGCTCCATGTAGACGTCCTTCAGGGCCGTCTTGGAGCCGGCGAAGTCGATCTCCACTTTGGCGTAGGAGTTCGTGTAGAAGGTCGTGTCGAAGCCGAGGCGCGCGGTTCGGGTCTTCACCTCGTTGTAGAACTGCGTGTCGTACTTGATCACGTCCTTGGCGCTCGGACCCGGGGTGGGCGCGGACAGCTCGTCCCAGTCCTCGTCGTAGATGGCCATGTCGAAGTAGACGCGGCCGAAGACGGAGGCCTTGAACTTCCCGTCGGCGGTCTCGAACTTGAGGCCGTTCTTCCAGAACGCCCGCATCGTGTTCGGCTGCTGCCAGAAGTTCGCGTCTTCCGTCTTGCTCAGGAAGCGGTCGAGCTCCGACTCGAGGGAGTCGCTCGCCTGCTGCTGGACCGCGAGCCCTTCACGGAGGCTCTCGATCTCCTCCTGCTGCCGGCGGACGAGTTCCTCGAGGTTGCGGATCCGCTCGTCCACGGATCCATCGGCCTCCGCGCCCGACGCCGACACGAGAAGCATGGCGGCAAGCGCGACGGTGGTGATCACCACCTTCACCGGACTGTGCACTGGGGTCTCCTTTCGAAGAGGGAACAATTGCCCTATGGGGACGGAATGCTAGGAAACGAGTGTGAAGAAGGGTTAAACGGCGGGTGAAGTGTGGCGGGGGAGGGTGATGCGGAAGGCGCTTCCGGCCCCGGGGCGGCTCGTGACCGAGACTTCGCCGCCGTGCGACTCGGCGATGTGCTTCACGATGGACAACCCGAGGCCGGTGCCGCCCAGTTCCCGCGAGCGCGCCTTGTCCACGCGGTAGAAGCGCTCGAAGATCCGGTCGAGGTGCTCGGGTTCGATGCCGATGCCGGTGTCCTCCACCTCGATCATCACTCTGTCGCCCTGGTTCGCGCAGCGGAGGGCGACGTTGCCGCCCGGCGGCGTGTACTTCATGGCGTTGTCGAGCAGGTTGTCCACCGCCTGCCGCAGGGCCTCCGGGTCGCCGACGACATTCGCGGGCTCGGCCGGCAGGTCGCCGGAGAACGACAGTCCGCGCTCGAGGCAGTCCGCCGAAAACCGCCGGATGCAGTCCGTGAGCGGTCCGCGGAGATCCAGTTCGGCGCGTACCACGGCGCCTTCGCCGGACTCCACGCGGGACAGCGTCAGGAGGTCGGTGACCAGGGCGGAGAGCCGGAGAGTCTGGTCGTGAATCCGGCCGAGGAAGCGCCGCGAGGTCTCCGCGTCGATTTCGCCGTCCTTCGCCTCCAGCATCGTCTCGGCGTAGCCGCGGATCGCGGTGAGGGGCGTCTTGAGTTCGTGGGAGACGTTCGCGACGAAATCGCGGCGCACCGTCTCCAGGCGGCGCAGTCGGCTCACGTCGTGGAGCACGAGAACCGCGCCGGCCACGCGCCCCTCGGCATCGCGGAAGGGCGCGGCGTGGAGTTCCAGGACGCGCTCGCGGAGCGGCTTCGGGAGCCGCACCTCGCGGGAGGACTCGGCCCGCCCGGCGAGAACCTCGGCCAGGGCGCCGCTGACGGGTTCGACGCGGGTGATCTCCCAGATGCGCTGGCCGAGCGCGGCTTCAGGCCGCACCCCGAGGAAGAGGCCGGCCGGTCCGTTCATGTGGACGACGCGCTCCTCGCGATCCACCGCCACGAGGCCTTCCAGCATACCGGAGAGCACGCCATACAGACGGTTGCGCTCCTCCGTGAGGGCGAAGAGGCGCTCGCGGAGCTGACCCGACATCCGGCCGACGGCCACGGCGAGCTTCCCGACCTCGTCGGTGCCGTGGTGGGGGATGGGCGTCTCGTAGTCGCCGGCCGCGACGGCTTCGGCGGCGGTGGTCATCTTGGCGAGGGGCCGGGCGATGGCCCGGAAGAGGAGGCCGCCGAGTACGAGCGAGAGGACGGCGGCGGCGGACAGGGCGAGCACGAGGTTCTTCCCGAGGTCCGCGAGGCGGGCCTTCACGAAGGTGAGGGGCAGTGCCACTCGCGCGGTCCCGCCGCCACCGGGGACGGGAATCGCCGCGTACATCATGTCCAGCCGGACGGTGCGGCTGAACCTCGTCACGAATGCCGGCCCGCCGGTTTCCGCCGCGGTTCGCACCTCCGGACGCTGAGCGTGGTTCTCCATTTCATCCGGCGGTTCCGCGGAATCGGCGAGGACCGAGCCGTCCGCGGCGATGACCGTGAAGCGGGCGCCCGTCCGGGCGCCGATGTCGTTGACGATCGAGCGCAGAGCGGCCGGCGCGAGGGGCGGTTCCTCCGTCATGAGGCGCTCGAGAATCCGTGCGCTGGCGACGAGGTTCGCGCGCAACTGGGAGAGGGCCGTCTCCCTCACCCGCCGCGCGCCGAGGACCCAGACCGTGGCGGCGGTGAGGAGAAGCACCGCGGCGAAGCCCGCGTACAGCTTCCAGAAGAGCCGGGAGCGGAGCATCAGGCCTCGACGTCCTTGAACCGGTAACCCACGCCCCGAACCGTTTCGATGAGGTCCCGGTAATCCCCGAGCTTGCGGCGGATCGAACCGACGTGGACGTCGATGTTGCGGTCCACGACGACCGCGTGTTCCCCGATCACGCGGGAGAGGAGGTGGTCCCGGGTGAAGACCCGCCCGGGATGTCCGGCGAGGAAGTGGAGGAGGCGCATCTCGGTGGCCGTGAGGGTGACCGGCTGGCCGTCCACCTTCAGCTCGTGGCGGGCCACATCGATCAACAGCCCCTCGCGGGCGATCCGCTCCGGACCGGTCTTGCCTTCCCGGATGGGACCGCGGCGCAGCACGGCCTTCACCCGGGCCACGAGCTCGCGCGGGCTGAAGGGCTTCACGATGTAGTCGTCGGCGCCGAGACCGAGGCCGAGCACCACATCGCTTTCCTCGCCCTTCGCGGTGACCATGACGATGGGGATGTCGCGGGTGACCTCGTCGGCCCGGAGGCGGCGGCAGACCTCGAGTCCGTCGATGCCGGGCAGCATGAGGTCGAGGAGCACGATGTCGGGATTGTCACGGCGGATCCGGCGCAGGGCCTCGTCGCCGTCCTTCACCGGTACGGCTCTGAATCCCTCCCGTTCGAGGTTGAACCGCATGACCTCGAGAATATCGGCCTCGTCCTCGACCACGACGGCAATCGGTCGCCTGGCGCTCATGGAGCCCTCCCGTGAATCACAACCGGATACCATCCCGAGATCAAGCCTGCGTGAAGGGTGGGTCAATCCTGGCAGCCCGTCGGGGCAGAAGGTCGCAGCGCAGAGACCGTCCCTGGCCCCGACGGGCTGCTAGCGGATGAACGCGAGGAGAGCGGTGACGGCGTAGGCCGTCCCGTAGACCTTGTGGTAGCCGTAGAGCTGATAATCCCAGAAGGAGCCGTCGGGATGACGGGTGTAGAGCACTTCCTCGATGAGCGCATCGCGCAGGGCCGGCGAAACCGGGCCGGGAAGGCGCTTCAGGACCTCGCCGGCGTAGTGGTAGCCGAAGAGGTAGAAGTAGCCGGACACCGCGAACCAGCTCTCGTGGGGGACGGGGCGGTGGTAGGCCATGCGGGCGAAGGGAGCTTTCGCGGCGAGGTTCTCGACGCCGGCGAGCATGGCCTCCCGGCTGACGCCGCCGTCGAAGAGATGGAGGGCCAGGTCGCAGGCGGGAGTCCGGGTGAGGGAACCGGGCCTCCGGTTGATGCCGGAAGCGGGGTGCATGCGCCAGTCGTAGCTGTAGACGTACATGCCCTCCCGGGTCCGGCAGCGGGCCAGGGAGCGGACGCCGCGCGCGATCACGGGAGCGGGGACCGTGAGGCCGGCGGCGCGCGCCTCGTGGAGGGCGATCAGGATGGCGGCCGACGTGAACGTCATGGAGTCGCCGGACGGCCGAGCCGTCTGGGCATTGAAGTCGTAGTAGGTCCAGCCTCCGTCGAGAGTCTGATAGCGGACGATGGACTCGATCATGCGGGCCGCCGCGGCTCTTGCCGCGCCCGGATCGAAGTCGGACGGAGGGGCTGATAAGCAGCGGCTGATAGCCTGGAGGCCGTAGGCGAGAGCCCACACCGCATACAGCTCCTCACCGTCGGCCCGCCGGGCCCGCCCGTGCTTCACGACCCAGTCCGCGGCCCGGGAGCGGGCGGCGAGCAACGCGGGATCCTCACCCGGGGCGGCGAGGAGGGCCATGAGCGCGAGCGACGTGCTCGCGGCGTGGAAGGCCCGCGTCCCCCCGGGCACGGCGGCCCGGATCTTGTAGGGACTCCCCTGGGCGTGGGAGCCGAAGGAGCCGTCGGAGTTCTGGATCGACAGGAGGTAGCGGATCCCGGCTTCGGCGGCGGCTCGCGCGCGGTCCGGTGCGGGTTCGACGGGAGCGGCGGAAGGAGCACCCCACGCCAGCGCGGCGAGGACAGGCAGGAGGAGTGGTGCGGACCTCACTTCTGCTCCGCCGGCGGCAGCACCTCGTCGCCCTCCGTGAGCCCGGCCTTCACGACGGTCCGCCGGCCGTCGGTGGCGCCGAGGACGAGGTCCACCGCCTCCTCGCGGTCCGGAGCGCGAAGGACGATCGCGAAGGTGCGGCCGTTCTCGCGCCGGACGGCGGAGTTCGGGACGAGCAAGACGTCGCGCCACTCTTCGAGAAGCACGCGGGCCTTGACGGGGATCCCGATCAGGCGGGGAGCGAGGGGTTCGTCCGGGACGATGACCAGGGCGAAGTTCGCGCCGCGGGGCAGCGGGGCGACCTTCCGGACCACGGCCGGGACCGGCGCGGCGCCCGCCGCTTCGGGCGAGATCACGGCCGTCTGCCCCGGGGAGAGCCGGAGTGCCTCCCGCACCGGGATCATGACGGCCGCGACGAGGCTTTCGGGATCGATGATCGAGGCCACGGCGGACTGGGCGGCCACGACCGCGCGGGGGGCGAAGACGCGGTCGATCGCTCCCTCCGCCGGCCCGTGGAGGAGGGTACCATCCACCGGGGCGCGGACCGTCATGGCGGCGCGATCCTCCGTGAGGCGGGCCAGGTCGCGCTCCTGCCGGGCGTACTTGCGCCGTGCACGCTCCATTTCGATGGCCCTCGCGCGGCGGTCGATGGTCGCTTCGCGCCGGGCACGGTCGAGTTCCGCGCGGCGGTTCCGGACGGCCAGGCCGAGGTTCCTCTCGCGCTCGGGCTTCTCGTACTCCTCGGCGAAGGCCCGACCCCGCTGGCGCAGGGCGAAGGACGTCTCGCGGTAGGTGACGTCGAAGCGCGCGCGGTCGAGGACGATCTTCTCGGTCTCGTCGACCAGCTCGTCCTCGGCGTAGAGCTTCTCGAGTTGGGCGAGTTCGTCGCGGGCGCTCTGGACCCACCGCCTCGACTGCTCGGTCTCCAGCTTCTCCCGGTCGTTGTCGAGGGGCTTCGTCACCTCGATCCACGCGCGGAGGTTCTTCTCGGCGGTCGCGAGTTCCAGCTCCTTGCGCTCCAGCACGTCGGCGGAGACCTCGTCGGCGATGCGGTGGCGCTCGGCCAGGGCGTCGAGGGCGGTCCGGGCCGCCGAGATCTCGAAGCGCGCCTCCTCGATCGCCTGCGTGATCTCCTCCTCGTCGAAGCGGAAGAGGACGTCCCCGGCCGAGACGCGGGCGCCCGGCTCCAGGACTTCCTGCAGCACGAGGCGGCCGGAGAAAGCGCGCGTGGTGAGGAGGACCTCCGTCACGCCCTGCGGTTCGAGGCGGCCGGCCCCCTCCGCTTCCACGCGGAGGGCGCCACGCTCGACGAGAAGGGGCGCCGCCGAACCGGGGGCGGCGAGGAGGAGGCAGGTCGCGAGGAGGGGGAGGGATGGTCGCACGGTTTGTCTCCGGGGATGGACGTTCACTTGTCCGGGCTGGCCGCGCCCGGTCCGAGCGGGTACAGGCCGGTCTCGATGCGGCTGTCGGCCTCGCCAGCCGCGGCGCGTTCCACCACGGCGTCGATTTCCGCTTTGAGGCTCCGCGCCTCCTCGTGGTTGCGGTCCACGCGGAGGGCTTTCTGGCAGGAGGCTAGCGCGTCCTGCACCTTCCCGGCGGCGAGAGCTTCGCGGGCCTCGGCGAGGGCCGCCGCGATGGCCTGCTGGCGGGGGTCGGCCACCGACGTCGCGGGCGCGACCGGGGAGGCCTTCGAGATCCGGCGGGCGAGTTCCACGATTTCGGTGCGGCACGCCGCGGCACCACCGAAGGGCGCGAGGACCGCCGCCGCCGCTCCGGCGTCGCCGCCGTCGAGAAGCGCCCGGGCTTTCGAGACCGCTTCGACCTGCGCGGCCTCCTCGGCAGCACATCGGGCGAGGAGTTCCGCCGCGCGGGGGTGGTCCGGGACGACGCGCGTCGCGGCCCGGACGAACGCTTCGGCCAGGGCGGGCAGACGGGCGGCGAGCCGGTTCTCCGCCTCGTCGAGGAAGGCGGCGGCGGTCTCGCAAAGGGCCCGGGCGCGCTCTCCGGCCTTCCGGGCGCCGACATCCTGCGGGTAGCGCGCGGCCAGGTCGGCGAGCGCGGTCGAGGCCTCCGCGCAACGCCCGGCCGCTACGTCGGAGAGCGCGGCGCGCAGACCGTCGGCGAACGCCTTCTCCTCGGCGAGGAGGCGATCCTCGAGATCGGTGGTTGCCCGAGCCCCGGGGAGGACGGCGAGGGCGTCGGCGATCGCGGCCCGCGCGCGCGGCAGGTCCCGGGCGAGCAGGGCCTCGGCGGCCCGGCCGCGCAGGCGGTCCGCCTGTTCGAGGAGCCCTTCGATGCGCGCCACGGCCTGCCGGGCGGCCTCGTCGGCCGGCATCGCCGCGAGGGCCTCCTTCCACGCGTCGAGGGCCTTCGTGAAGTCCTGCTCCGCTTCGAGGCGGGCGGCGCGGTCACGGGCCTCGCGGTGGAGGAGGGCGGAGCGTTCCGCGATCTCGAGGAGGTCCCGCGCCTCGGGGTTCACCGGATCGAGCTCCAGGGCCTTGCGGGCGGCTTCCGCGGCGTCTCCCGGGTTGCCGGCCTCGGCGAGGATCTTCGCCTCGCCCAGGGCGGAGGTGAGCCCGCTGTCGCGGGCCCCCTCGCGGGCCCGCTTCAGGAGTTCGGAGATCGGATCGAACCCCGGGAACTTCTCCGCGGCCTCCTCGGCCAGCGGCAGGGCCCGGGCGAACTGGTCGGCGGTCATGAGCGCCTTGAGGCGCGCGACCGCGCCTTCCCGCTCCGCGATCGCCTGCTCGGCCTGGCGGAGCCCCTCGACGACCATGGAGTTCTCGGGGGAGATCTGCCGCGCCGCGGCGTACCGGTCCACCGCCTCGGGCAGCCGGCCGGAGGCCACGTAGGACTGGGCTTCGCGCAGGAGGCCGGCCACCTCCCGTTCCCGCGCGAGGTCGGCTCCGCAGTTCCCGCAGAATCTCGCGACGAGGAAGTCCGGCGTCGAGCAGACCGGGCAGGGGGTGAGGAGGGAGGTGGAGCACTCGCTGCAGCGCTCGGCGCCCAGGTCGTTGCCGTAGCCGCAGGAGGGGCAGAAGACCTTCTCCTCGGCGGCTTCCTCACCCCGGAGGGCCTTGAGGGCCCGCAGCAGTTCGTCGCACGACGCGAAGCGTTCGTCCAGGCGGCGGGCCATCATCCGGAAAACGATCTTCTCGATGGCCTCGGGAACCTTGTCGGTGTATTTCCGGAGCGGCGCCGGGTCCGTGCGCATGACGTTCATGAGCACTTCCGCCGGTGTGCGGCCGTCGAAGGGGCGCTTGAGGGTCAGGAGATAGTAGAACGTGACGCCGAGGGAGTAGATGTCGGTGCGCCCGTCGCGAGCCTTGCCCTCGAACTGCTCCGGGGGCATGAAGTAGGGCGTGCCGATGATCGTCGAGTCCTTGTCGGAAGGGTCGTAGACCTTGGCGAGGCCGAAGTCGGTGATCTTCACCACGCCCTTCGGCGTGATCATGATGTTGCCGGGCTTGATGTCGCGGTGGATGATGTTCTTCTGGTGGGCGGCGGCCAGGCCGTTCGCGGACTGCGTGATGACGTCCACCGCGCGTTCGACGGAGAAGGCCCCCTCCTGCGACATGATCTCGGAGAGCGTGCGACCCTCGACGTACTCCATGGCCAGGAAGTGCTGCTGGAGTTCCCGGCAGAAGCCCACGTGGTGGATCTTCACGATGTTCGGGTGGGACAGGAGCGCCGCGGTGCGCGCCTCGCGCAGGAACTTCTCCACGAACTCCTTCTTCGTGGTCTTCTCGCGCAGCATGAGCTTGATCGCCACGCGGCGTTTCAGGGACAGGTCGACCGCCTCGTAGACGGAGCCGTATCCGCCCTGTCCGAGGAGCCGCAGCAGCTCGAACTCGTTATTGACCTTCGTGCCCGCGCCGGGTTCCGGGAGCCCGCCCGCCCGGGGTGGGGGCGGAGCGGAGGAAGGCGACGGGGCGGGGGAGGAGGATGGGGCGGGGGTCCGGGATCCGGCCGGCGCGGGGACGGGGCGGGATTTCGACACGGACATGGAGTCGCCCTGGCGGTCCGGAATCCGGAGGATGTTGCGGCAGGAGCCGCACTTGATCTTCGAGCCGGGCTTGAAGGAGGTGACGTCGAAACGCGCCTTGCAGTGCGGGCAGGCGACGATGATCCGGGAGGATGACTTTTCCGAAGCCATGGCGGGTCTTGCCCTTATAGTCCGCTTTCGGAAGGTCAGCCAGCAAAACTTGACTCCTGCCGGAGCCGGAACGAGCATGATTGCTTCGATTCAGGCCGGCGTGGGGTTGTAGCTCAGTTGGGAGAGCGCCGCACTCGCATTGCGGAGGTCAGGGGTTCGAATCCCCTCAACTCCACCAGCCCGCCGCCCTGTCCGGCCCCGGCGTCGGGCCCCGCCCCGGCCAATCGCCGAAGCGGCTTCCCGCAGGCGCGAAGCCCGAGGCGTCGGGGATGGTCCTCGGAGTCGCGGGGAAGCTGTCCGGCCTGCGTTGGTGAGCGATCCATGTCCGAACCGGTGCGCGCCGTCCTGCGACTCGACGAACTGCCGAAGGTCAGACTCGCCGGCGAGGGCAACTTCCTCTACAAGGTCCCCTTCGGGGATGGCCACGTCGTGGTGAAGATCTACCGCGGCACCCGCAGCGCCTTCCTCTACCTGAAGAAGACCTTCGGGAACGTCTGCATCACCGGTCGCACCTCGCACATGCCCCGGGCCCGGCAGCGGACGGAGACGGACTGCATCCGCGCGTGGGAGAGCCACGGGTTCCGGTGCTTCCGGATGCACCCGGAGATCGAGGTCGAAGGCGTGGACCGCGACCTCTACATGGTCTTCGAATTCGCACCCGGACGGCACTTCCGGGACTGGTTCCGCGACGAGTCCGTGCCCTTGCCGGAGCGCCTTCAGACGTGGAGGAAGTTCATCCCGGAGTGGCACCGGCGCCACCGCATCGCGGTGGAGACTTCCGACCCCCGGCTCATCCACGAGAACGGGGACGTGAAGCACGTGATGCTGTGGGAGGGTGGCTTCCTCTACTTCGACTTCGAGATGCTCTACCGGTCTCGGAACGTCCGACTGCTCGTGGGGCGGGAGATCCTCGCCTACATGCGTTCCGTGGGTCGTTTCTTCGGCCCGGAGATGTACGAGCGGCTCATGGATCTGCTCGTCGAACACTACCCGGACAAGGCACTCCTCCTCGCGGCCTTCGACGTGACGTGGCGTCATCCGAATCCGTTCCTGCGTCTGGCGCGGTGCCTCGACCGCCTGAAGCCCGGGAACCGCAAGCGGTTCAGCAAGTACAACGTGGCCCTCGACCTCCGGCGCCGCCTGGACCGCGCGTCGATCGCCGACTGATGCGGACCCCGGGCCCCATGCGCGGGAACCGTCTCTGGGTCGTCCCGGCGGAGGGCGGGCCGGTTGTCCAGAAGCTCTACGGGCCGCGGTATGGACCGATCCGGAGGATGCTCACGGCGTTGGCGGGCCGGAAGACCGGCTGCGCTCCCGAGGCCCGGCGGCGGACGGAGGCGTGCCTGCTCGCTCTCTTCGCCTCCCACGGCTTCCCCGTTCCCCGGGACCGCTCCGCGGAATTGCCCTGGCTCGCCTCCGACCGGGTGCTCGTTCTGGAGTACGTGGCCGCTCCGCCGCTCGGGAACATCCTCCGGGAGCGGCTCTTCGACCGGCGCCGCCGGGACGGGCTCCTGGGACGGTTCGCCGCCGCCTGGTGCGCGCGCCACCGGAAGGCCCTCGACCTCTGTGAACCTCGCCTCGTGCAGGAGCACGGGACCTTCGACCACGTGCTGGTCGACGGAGACCGTTTCGTGACGATCGACCTGGAGCAGGGGTTCCGGCCGGGGCAACGCGTGGCGCCACTGGTTGCGAAGGAAGTGGCGGGCTACCTGCGGACGCTGTGGAACCGCACCTCCCGGGAGATCTTCGAGGCGGACCTCCGGGCGATCGTTTCGGGTTACCCGGAGCGCGGGATCCTCCGCAGCGCCGCGGTGGAGTATGTGGGGGGCGACGGACGACGGCCGAAGCTCCGATGGAGGGTCGATGCCATCCTGCGGAAGTTCGGTGGACGCGGGGCGGCGAAGTATGCTCCGCTCCTCGCGCTCTCGAGGCTCCTGGCCCGCGAGCACGATTGACAGCCGGGAGACGTTCCGGTTAGCCTCGGGGGTGTACGAAAGAGGGACGAGACATGTCGAAGAGCGAAGCGTCCGATCGCCGGCAGTTCCCGCGACTGAGGGAGTCCTGCCGGATCCGCTTCAAGCGACTGGAGGCCGGGGGGGCGGCGGCGCCGCCGACTCCGGCCCTCACCGTGAACATCAGCGGGGGCGGCGTCCGCTTCCAGTCGGATGAACCGGCCCAGGCGGGCGAACTGCTGGCGATCGAGCTGACCCTCCCGGAGTTCGCGGACCCCGTCATTGCGCTCGGACGCGTGGTCTGGTGCGAGTCCCGGCCCGAAGGCGGGCATGAGCTCGGCATGGAATTCTGGTGGGTCGGCTGGGGTGACGACGGAGCCCAGCAGGCCGTCTCGGGCCACATCCGGAAGGCCCTGGAACGGTCCTGACCCATCCATGGGACCCTACTGGCTGATCCGCGGACGCGTCATGGGCGCGGGGTACACGGAGCCGGCCGACGCCGCCGATCTTCGGGCGGCGGGCATCGCTTCGGTGCTCAGCCTCACCGAGCAGGACCCCTTCGCCCGCGAGCGCCCCGAGGGCTTCCGGTACCGGCACGTGCCGGTGCGGGACATGACGGCGCCGTCGCCGGGTGACCTCCGGGAGGCCGTCGCCTTCGTGGCGGAGGAGTTCGGGGCCGGGCGTCCGGTCCTCGTCCACTGCGCGGCGGGGTACGGGCGGACCGGGACGGTCCTCGCGGCTTTCCTCACCTCGCTCGGGCGGGGGCCGGAGGAGGCCATCGCGGAAGTCCGCGCGGTCCGGCCGGGCGCGGTGGAGACCCCGGAGCAGGAGGAGTGCGTGCGGGCCTTCGCGGCCCGGGAGGCGAAGTTGGCGGATCGACGGCGGGTCCTCGTGAACGGGGCGAAGGGGCGGATGGGCTCCCTCGCGGTCGAAACGGTCCGCGGGGCGGACGACCTGCTCCTGGTGGGCGAGACGGACCTCGGCGACGACCTCGTGGGCGCCATCCGCTCGTCCGGCGCGGAGGTCGTCGTGGACTTCACCCACCACTCGGTCGGCCTCGCGTGCCTCGGGAAGATCGTGGAAGGCGGCGCCCGGCCGGTGGCGGGGACGTCGGGGTTCGGGGATGCGGAGATCGCCGAGGCGCGGCGGATCGTCGAGGCGGCGGGCACCGGGGGCATCGTCGTCCCCAATTTCTCGGTGGGCGCGGTGCTGATGATGAGGTTCGCGGAGCAGGCGGCGCGCCACCTGCCCCATGCGGAGATCGTGGAGATCCACCACGACCGCAAGGCCGACGCGCCCTCCGGAACGGCGGAGCGGACGGCCCGGATCGTTGCGGACGCGCGCCGGGAGGAGCCCCGGCCGCCGGTTTCGGAGAGCGAGCGGCACGCCGGGGCACGCGGCGCGAAGGTCTCCGGGGTGCGTGTCCACAGCCTGCGCCTGCCCGGGGCCCTCGCCCACCAGGAGGTCCTCTTCTCGGCGGAGGGGGAACTGCTGACGATCCGGCACGATTCGCTGAGCCGCGACTCCTTCCGCCGCGGGATCCTCCTCGCGGTGCGGCGGGTGACGGAGATCCGGGGCCTCGCCGTGGGGCTGGAGACGTTCCTGTGACCGCGAATCCCCGGAGTTTCGGTGCCGCCAGCGGACTTCGTGAGCGCGCCCGTCGCGATGGGATTGCGGGCGTGCCCGCGCGGTGACGCCGGGGTGATCTTCGGCGGCCAGCATCGCGGGTCAGGATCCCGAGGAGGCTCCATGAGATTCCCGCTGCTTTCGCTCGCGCTCTGCCTCGTCGCCTGTCGTGTCCCCGCGCCCGGCTCCGGGGCGGCGGAGGGAGAGGCGTTACGGGGTTTCACGGTCGTCCCCTACGACGGGAGCTTCGCGGAGTACCACGCGGTCGCCACCGCCGCGGACTCCCTCGGGGACCTCGTCGCGGTGGCGGAGACGACCGTGCGGGACCGGCTCGGCATCCGGCTCGACCCCGAACGGTCCGTGGCGATCCTGCTCGCGGACGATGTTCCGTGGACGCGGGTCGAGACGAAGGTGCGGTCCGGACGGCGCGTGACGGAGGTCCGGCTCCCGGCGGCCGCGCTGGCCCAGGGACGGATCGCCCCGGGACCGCTCGTCACCGATGCGGTGTGCCGCGTGGCCCTCTCCGACGAGGGGCTCGCGCGGCTGCCGCCGTGGTATGTCGCGGGGGCGCCCCTGTGGGTGTCCGGGGGCCTCGAGCGGGCGCTCCGCGAGGCGGTCCTCGGGGGACCGAAAGTGCGGACCGACCCCGACCGGATCTCCGGCGGAGCCGACCCCTTCGGAGGGAAGGCGGAGCCCCTCGCGAGCGGACTCGCGCTGCGGTTCCTCGCGGAGGAGTTCGGTGCGGACCGGGTGCGGGACCTCTTCGAGGCCCTGCGGCGGGCGGACTCGGCGGAGGAGGGACTGCGGGCCGTCCTCGCCACGGATCCCGCCTCCCTTCCGGTGGCCTTCGAGTCCTTCCGGCTGCGGGTCGTCTCGGAGGTGACCGACGACCGGATCGTCCGGGAACTCGCGGCGGCGCAGGGGGTCGCGCCGCGCGAGAGGGCCACCCGGCTGTCGGGCCTCGCGTCGAAGACGGCGGACCCGTGGATCTCCGCCGCGGTCCTCGAGGAACTGGCCCTGGCCCTCTTCGAAGCCGGCGAGTACCGGGATGCGTCGGAGGTCCTGGCCCGGGTCGAGCGGGAGCACGCCGCGCACGCCCTGCACCTCGACCGGGACCGGCTGCACTTCGCGCTGTGCTTCGCGCGGTCCGGCGAGGCCGAGGCGGCGGCGCTCCGACTCGACGCCTTCCTGACGGAGTTTCCCGGAAGTTCGCTCCGGCCCGTCGCGGAGTTCGAGCAGGCCGGGATCCTCCTCGATCTCGGTCGGACCGGGGAGGCGATGGCCCTCTACCGCCGGCTGTCGCAGGGAGGCCCGTTCGCCGATCCCTCGCACCGGGTTCTCGCGGCCTTCGAGGCGGCGCGCTTCCATTACTTCGCGGCCCGCACGCATCTCGCGGCGCTGCGCGGCGACCCGGAGGCCGCGCGGAGTCTCGCGGCGCTCGACGCCGAACTGGCCGGCGGACTCCCGGAGGGCGGCCGGCAGGCGCTCGCGGCGGCCCTCGCGGCGGCCGCGTCCGGGGCGGAGACCGAAGCGGCGGAGACCATCGCCGGCGTGGGCCCCGCGGGCACTCCGGTCCTGCTCGGGAGCCTCGCGGCGAACCCGCCGGCGGGCGTCCGCAAGGCGATCCTCGCCGGCGCGGCCACGTGGGGGCGCGGAGACTGCGAGGTCCTCCTCTTCCGGCTCCTCGCCGATCCCGAGCCGGAAGTGGCCGCGGGCGCCGTCGGCGCGCTCCTCGCCGCCGGAGTGACGCCGGGGGACCTGCGCTCCCTGCTCGACCGCCACCCCGATCCGGTCCCGGCGGCGCGCGCGGAATGGGATCGCCGGTTCGGCGGGGCGCCGGACCGGCCGGACGCGGCCGCGGGCGTCCGGTCGCCGGACGCCGTGGCGCGACGGAACGCGGCTCTCGCTCTTGCGGACATCGCGGGTCCGGAAGCCCTCGCCGCGCTCCTCGAACTCCTCGCCGATCCGGCGGCGCCCGTGCGGGCCGCGGCGGCCGGTTCGCTCGCCGGCCGCCCGGAGCCCGAGGCCCGCGAGGCCGTCCGGGGAGCGCTGTCCGACGGGAACCGGTCCGTCCGGCTCGCCGCGGCGGGGGGCCTGTTCGCACGGGGGGACCTCGGGCCGCTCCGGGAGCTCGTCCTCGCCGATCCCGACCCGCAGGTGCGGCTCTCGACGGCCCGCTGGCTCCTGTCCACCGGAACGGACGAGGACATGGCACGGGTGGTGTCGCTTCTCGGGGACGAGGACGGGGTGCTGGCCGGCGCGGTGGAGGCCCTTCTGCGGTCGGCGGACGGCCCGGCGGTCCTGCGGGCGGCGGGGCCGGCGCTTTCCGCGGCGGCGGACGCGGGCACGGCAATGCGCCTGGTCCGGGTGATCGCCGCCCACACGGGCACCGATTTCGGGTACGATCCTGGCGGAGGACCGCGGGAGCGGATCCGAGTGGCGGAGGCTCTCGCCGCCCGGCTGGCCCGTCCGGCCTCCGTGGAGTAGCGCGTGCGAGAGTTCGAGCTGATCGACTGGATACGGGGCCGCTCCGGGCCCGCGGGCGGTCTCGTCGTCCTGGGCATCGGGGACGACGCCGCTGTGCTGGACCTCCGCACGGACGGCCGCGCCGTGGTCACGACAGACCTGATCCTCGAATCGACGCACTTCCTCGCCGGTGACGACCCCTTCGACGTCGGGTACAAGGCGATGGCGGTCAGCGTCTCGGATGTCGCGGCGATGGGCTGCCGCTCGGTGGCCGGGTTCCTCGCCGTGGGACTCCGGCGCGACCGGGGGGAGGAGTACGCGAAACGCCTGTTCGAGGGAGCGCTCGCGGTGTGCCGGGAGGCGGGCGCGGCGCTGGCGGGCGGGGACACGACGGAGTCGCGTGGCGGCACGGTCCTCTGCTCCACGGTGGTGGGGGCGGTTCCGCCGGGCGGTGAGCCGATCCTCCGGAGCGGGGCTCGACCGGGCGAGGCCGTCTTCGTCACCGGCCGGCTCGGAGGCTCGCTCGCCGGCCGCCATCTGCGCTTCGCACCGCGCCAGGCCGAGGCGCTGGCCCTCGTGGCCGGGGGGCGGGTGGGCGCCATGATCGATCTCTCGGACGGTCTCAGTTCCGACGCCGGCCACGTTGCGCGGGCCAGCGGCGTGCGGCTCCTCCTCCTGGCCGACCGGATCCCCATCTCCGAGGCCGCGCGATCGGCCGCGGACGGGCGGTCCGCTCTGAGCCGTGCCCTCGATGACGGAGAGGACTTCGAACTCCTCTTCACGGCGCCCCATGAGCGCGCGGCGGCGCTGGAGCGGGACGGTCTCGCCGGGGTGACGTCGGTGCGGGAGATTGTAGGGCCGCCAGGCCGCCTCCTCGTCCTGACGCGCTCCCCGGGGGAGACGCGGGCCTTCGCGCGCCGCCTGGGGAGTCTGCTCACCGGCGGGGAGTTCGTGGCGCTCTCCGGGCCGCTCGGCGCGGGGAAGACGGCGTTCGTGAAGGGCGTCGCAGAGGGGATGGGCATCGATCCCCGGGACGTGACGAGTCCGACCTTCCTCCTGATCCACGAGATTCCGGGACCCCGTCCGCTCTGCCACGCCGATGCCTACCGGGTGCGAGACGGCGGCGAACTGCGTGAGGCCGGACTGGAGGAGGGTCGCGGTCCCCCCTGGGTGATTGCCGTGGAGTGGGCGGATCGCGTGCCGGACGTGGTGCCCGCCGATCACCTGTCGGTCGTCCTCTGCCCGGCCGGCGAGGAGGCCCGGGAGATCGTCATCGAGGGCCAGGGGCCGCGCCACGCCGGCCTCGTCGCACGGCTTGCGGAAGGCCGGCCATGAGGACCCTCGCCGCGCTCCTCATCTTCGCGGGCGTCGCGATCGCGGCCCCCCTCACGGTGACGGTGCGCACCGACGACGGCGCCGGGAATCACGTCCCGGTGCCCGGAGCGGCGGTCATCGCCGCGGACGCCGGCGCCACGGTCTTCCCGGAGGACGCGCTCTCGGGCGCCCTCTCCACGGACCCGGCCGGCCGGGCCGTGATCCGCGGCTTCGCCTCCGTCGTGGTCGGCCCGGACGAGACGGAGGTGACGATCGACCTCCCCGCCGAGGCGATCCTCGCGGGGCGGGTGGTGGACGCGCAAGGGCGGGCGGTGCCGGCGGCGGAGGTCCGGTTGACGCGCGAGACGGGCGAGGACCTCGCGGTGCCCACGGGGCGGGGGCGCCTGTCGTTCCGGACGTATTGTGACGTCGAAGGGCAGTTCCGAGTGGATCGGTTGGCCCGCGGCGCGCGGTACGCGGTCGTGGTGCGCGCGCCGCCTTCCGCTCCGCTGGTCCTCCGGGACCACGAGCCGCCTCCGGAGCCGGTGACGCTAGCGCTGGCCCCGGGCGCGGCGGTGCGGGGACGGGTCACGGCCCGGCCCGGAGGCGAGCCCGTGGCCGGGGCCGAAGTGGTCGCCGGCGAAGCGACGGCCCGGACCGGCCCGGACGGCAGCTTCGTTCTTCGCGGCATCGCCCCCGGAACGGTCGTCCTCGGCGTGCGGGCGCCGGGCGTGCGGAGCGTCGAGGAGGCCCGGATGCTGCTGGGCCCGGGCGAAGAGAGGTCCGGCGTCGTCCTTGCGGTGCGGGCGGCGGCGCGGATCCGCGGGCGGGTCCTCCGGCCGGACACGACACCGGCGGCAGGGGCCGAAGTGTTCCTCGTCTACCCGTCCGATCCCGCGAGGCCGGGGGAGACGCGGCGGATCGAGACCGCACGCTGCGACGACACCGGACGGTTCGAGTCGCAGGACCTCGATCCGGCGCGCGGCGTGGACCTGATCGCGAGACACCCGGAGTCCTCTCCCGTCGCGCACCTCGGCTACACCCTGTCCGCCGGGGCAAGCGTGGAGGCCGTGGTATTCCTGCGCCCGGGCGGTGTCCTCGCGGGACGGGTCATCGCGGCGGAGACCGGGGAGGGCGTCGAGGGGGCCACGGTGACCGCGGTGGACGAGGCGGCGGCACCGGCCGGTCCCGGGGCCCCACTCGGGACGGCCGGCCTGCTTTCCGTCTCCGCCACGACCGGGAAGGACGGGGCCTTCGTCCTGCCCCATGTGCCCGCCGGGCGCCGGCTGCTCCGGGCGGTCGCGCCGGGGCGTCCGCCGGCCTCGCTCGCCGGCGTGGAGGTGGCGGAGGGAAGCCGGCGGGAAGGCCTCGGCCTCGTCCTCGGGACGGGCGTCGTCCTCGCGGGCACGGTGCGGGGAACCGGTGGCGTGCCGCTCGCGGACGCGGAAGTGGCGGCGGAGGGCGCCTTCGGGATTCGCGCCGAGACGCGAACCGGGGCGGACGGGACGTTCCGGCTCGCGGGCCTCGTGGCCGGTCCGTGGCGCGTCAGCGTCTCCGCCCCCGGTTACGCCCCCGGCGTCACCCCGGAGGCCATCGCGCCGGGTCCGGCCCTCGACTTCGTCCTCGGCCGGACGACGGGGATCGCCGGGCGCGTCGTGGTCCCCGGCTCCGGCCCGACGGCGGCCATCGTGCGCGCTCTGCTCTGGCGCGAGGAGGACCCCGCGGAGCCGGGGCGGCCGTCCTGGAGCGTCGTCGCGGTCCGCCGCGCGGGGGCCGGAGACGGCGCCTTCGCCTTCGCCGATCTTCCGCCGGAGACGTTCCGCCTGGAGGCGTTCGCGGAGAACGGGAGCCACGGCCTTCTGGACGGGGTGCGGGCGGGCGGCGAACCGGTGGAGATCGCGGTGGTGCCGGGATTCCCCGTGAGCGGCCGGGTGGTCCGGAGCATCGACGGCCGGCCGGTGGAGGCGGCGGAGGTGGCGCTACGGGGGAACGCCGATCTGCCGGCCCCGTGCGCCACGAGGACGGACGCGGAGGGCCGCTTTCGCCTGTCCGGGCTGCCCCCGGGCTTCCACGCGGTCCTGGTCTCCGCACCGGGCTTCGCCCCCCGGCTGGTGGCGGGAGTCGAGGTCCGGGAGGGGTCTGAGACGGAGATTTCCGACATCCGTCTTTCGGAGGGTGCCGTCGTACGGGGGACCGTGACCGGATCCGGTGGGGCGCCGCGGGTGGGCCTCGCGGTGCGACTACGGACCGTCGCCTCCGGTGCCGAGGTGCGGGTGGTTACGGACGAGCGCGGGGAGTTCGAGGTGTCGGGTCTTGCGGCCGGAGAGTGGCTGGCGAGGGTCGAGGACGCGCGGGCGGGCACGGGGGGGGCCGAGCGGGAGCGGCTCTTCCGGGTGCCGGAGGAGGGCGAGGTCGAGCTCCTCCTCGGAACCGGCCAGGGGACCACCGTTTCCGGCCGGATCACTCGCCGGGGCGATGCGCAGCCGCACGCCGCCATCACCGCCCTGCGGATCACCGGGGGGATCGCCGAGGACCGGGCGTTCCTCACGGTCCGGGCGACGGCGGAGGGGGACTACCAGCTCCCGGACCTCGATCCGGGCGACTATGTCCTCCTCGTGCGGACGGCCGGCCCCGGGGGCTTCGCCGCGCGGTTCCCGATCCGGGTACGACCCGGACCGTCCCAGACGGAGGATCTCCGCCTCGCGGACTCCGGGATCGCCGGGCGCGTCGAGGATCTCGACACCGGGGAGGGTGTCGCGGGAGCGGAACTCGTCCTGATCCGGGAGGGTGACCCGGGGACCGGGTTCATGGCGGGCCTGTTCGCGGAGGAGGGCCGGGTCCGCTCCGGCGAGGAGGGGGAGTTCAGGTTCGAATCGGTGGAACCGGGGCTGTACCGCATCCGGGCCTTCCGTGAGGGGAGCGGGCAAGCCGTCGCCGGGCCCATCCGTGTGCTGCCGGGCGGCGAGACGCCGGCGCGGATCGCCCTTCCCCGGGGCGCCCGCCTGATCGTGCGCGTCTTCTCGGACCGCGGTCGGCCGGCCCCGGCGGCACGGGTCCGGGTCCTCGACGCGGCAGGCGAACCGGCCACGCTCCCGGCGGATCGGCCCTGCGACGCCGAGGGCCGGTGCGTGCTCGACGGGCTCCGCGCCGGGGTGTACACCGTCCGCGTGGAGGCCGAAGGCCGGGCCCCGGCGGAGAGGACGGGGGTCGAGGTGTTCCCCGGAGGGCAACCGTTGGAAGTCGAGTTGCGACTGGCCGCGGAAGGTCGCCTGGTGCTCCGCGTGGCGGGGCCGGGGGGCTTCGGTCTTTCGGGGGCGAAAGTGAGCCTGCGGGATTTCTGGGGCCGACCGGTTCCGTTCACCCGCGTGGAGGCCGGCCTCCGAAGAGCCTTCCGGGAGCCCGACCAGTCCGACGAGGACGGGGAACTCGCGATCCCGGGCCTGCCGGCGGGGATCTACGAGGTTTCCGCAGAGCTCCCGGGCTTCGCGGGCCGGCCGGCACGCGTCCGGGTCCTGGACGGGGAGATGTCGAGGGGGACCGTCGTCCTCGCCCCGATCGAGAAGCGCTAACAGCCCGTCGGGGCAAGCCTCCGCTCTGGTGGAAGCCCATCGGCGACGGGCTGCTACCCCGATTGCCCCGAACTTTTCGCGGCGGAATCCGTTCACAGGGGACGATGGTGGTTAATGACCGAACCGGACTCCGAGTTGATGGAACGCTACCGCGATGGCGACGAGGAGGCGTTCCGACTCATCGTCCAGCGGTTCCAGCGACCGCTCATCAACTTCTTTTTCCGGCTGACCTGGGACCGTTTCGCGGCGGAGGATTACGCCCAGGAGGTTTTCATCCGGCTCATCCGGCACCGGGCGAACTACCGGCCGTCGGCGAAGTTCTCGACCTATCTGTTCCGTATCGCGAAGAACTACTGGATCGACCGATACCGCGAACGCGCGGCGGCGCCGCGGCCGGCCTCCCTGGAGGCGGTCGTGGGCGGTGAACGAGGAGACGGGCCGAGGCTCGTGGAGACGGTGGCGAGCGATCTGCCCGGAGCGGAGGAGATGCTGGATCGGAAGGAGATCCGGCGGAGGGTCCGGGAGGCCCTCCTCGAACTCCCGGAGGAGCAGAGGCTCGTGTTCATCCTCTCGGAGAACCAGGGCCTCCGGTATTCGGACATCGCGGAGGTGATGGAGATCCCGGTCGGCACGGTGAAATCACGCATGCACGCGGCGGTCCTGCGCCTGCGGGAGATCCTGAAGGACATCGCCCATGGCACCTCGTGACGGTTGTGACAGACTGGCGGCGGACCTGACGGCCTTCGTGCAGGGGGAACTCCCTGCGGAGCGGGCCGCGGAGTTCGAGGCCCATCTCGCCTCCTGCGCGGGATGCCGGGAAGCCGCGGACGGGATCCGGTCCGTGTTCCGGCTCACCGGCGCGGTGGAGGATCTCACGCCCTCGATGCGTTTCCGCCGGAACGTGGAGGCGCTCCTCCGGAAGGCGCGTTCCCCCGCGCCCCGGCGTGAGGGAGCCCTGTGGCGGCTCCGGACCGCGGTGGCTTTTCTCCGGGAACGCATCCGGACATCGCCGCGCTTCCGCCTGGCGGCGATCTCCGTGGGCGTGCACTCCCTCCTGCTCCTCGCGTTCTCCATCGTCGTGCTGCCCGGAATGACTGACAAGGGGCCCCGCGAGTTCATCGGTGCCATCGAAAAGCCGCTCGTCGGCGAAGAGCCACCGGTCCGTCCCGGTCCAGGGAACGACTCGGCTTCCGGAGACCCGGAGGCGACGGGGCCCCATCCCCGGCCGCACGAAGCGCTCCTGCCACCCCTCGATGCCCCTCCGCTGCCGGACCTGCGCGGACTCCCGCCGCTGCGGGCCCGCACGGAGCACGCCGCGATCACCGCGCTGCTCGGCTCGACGATCGACGACGGGCTGAAAGTGACGCGACTCGCGGCGTTCGCCGGCGAGGGAGAGAAGTCGCTCGAGGCGGTGCGCAAGGCGCTCCGGTGGCTCGCGGCGAGGCAGGAGGAGGACGGGTCCTTCGCTCCGATCGCACGCAACCCGGGTTACCGCACGGGAGTGACGGCAGCCGTACTCCTCGCGTTCCTTTCCGACGGTCACTGCCACACGCGTGGCGAGCGGGAGTTCCGGTTCGTGGTGGCGAAGGGCGTCGACCACCTGCTTCGTTTGCAGCACCAGAGCGGCCGGCATGCCGGCCTGATCGGCCCGGCGGAAGGCCACTACGCCTACAACCACGCGCTGGCCACCCTCGCGCTCGTGGAGACGTACGCTCTCGACGGGCGGCGGCTTCCCCGGGAACGCGCGGCGCGGATCCGGGCCGCCGTGAGCCAGGCGATCGGCCTGCTCCTCCACTCCCAGCGTACGGGCGGCGGCTGGCGCTACGAGCTCCTTCCGGGCGCCGTGGACAACGACACCTCGGTGACGGTTTTCGCCGCCATGGCCCTCGGGGCCGCGCGCGCGGCGGGTTTCGCGGTTCCCAAGGAGTCGACGGACCGCATCGCCGCGTGGCTTTCGGGCGTGACGGACGAGGCCGGCGAGGCCGGCTACCAGCGGGCCGGCGACCGGGGCGGGCAGCCGCCCACGCTGACCGCCGGAGCGCTCCTCGCGGAGGAACTGCTCGGGCTCTCGAGCGTGGTCCGCGATCGCCGGGCCGTGATCGTGAAGCGCGAGATCGCCGATCCGCACGGATCGCTCGGCCGCAACGGCCTCCTGCGGTTCTACGCCGCGCTGGCGTTCCGTCTGCGGGGGGAGGCGGTCCTGCGGTCCATGGCCCCGGTCATCCTCGGGCGGCAGCAGGCCGACGGGTCGTTCCGATCAGGCGAGGACCTCCATGGCGTCCATGGCGGGGACGCCTTCCAGACAGCGCTGGAAGTGCTCACGATCACCACCGCCTACCATTGGGCCGGCTCCTGACGGGAGAACGGTACGGTGTTTGCTGAAAGGCCCTCGGCGGACGGGAAAGACTGCCGGGGGCGACCATGAGCCCGAATGACATTCTGTTTTACGGACTCTGGAGAGGCAAGCGCATCTACCGGGTGGTGCGCGAGGGCCGGGCGCTCTTCGCCGGAACGCGAGGCGAGTGCAGCCGCTTTCTCACCCTGCACAGCGAGAAAGTCGCCCGGGAGGAGCGCGCCATGGCCTCCCCCAGGCGCCGCCGGCTCGTGCCGAAGCGGTACCGCGTCAGCCTGCGCCGGTCCGTGGCCGTCTGAATCCGGGCTGACAACTCCCGAACCGGCCCGCAAACGATCGTTATCACGGCGCGGGCACGCCCGCAGCCCAAGATGACGGGCGCACCCGCGCTGTCGATCAACCGGGGGAGGCAGATCCTCCCCCGCGTGGGCCGATCGCGGGCTCCCCCGGACCCCGCTCCCGCGGCGAAGCCTTGGCGAAGCCGGGGAGGCCCACGAAAGGCCCTGCTCCGCTTCGCTCCGCATGGCCTCCCCCTCCTCGCCTCCTGCGGCGGCGGGCGCCTCCTGCGCTCGCTCCCGAGATCTGGGAGCGCCGCGAAGAACCCGAGGTACGGTATCGTACCCGGTGACGGCCCGGTGACCCGCGGCCGGCAGAACTCCGGGAGATGCGGATCCGTCCCTTTCTCCCATCCCTGCTCCTCGGACTGACCGCCGCCGTCGCGGCGGGGGCGGGCGACGATCCGGTCACGCGGATGGGGAAGACGCTCCTTCCCCGGAGCGACCTGGTGGTCCGCGGCGCGGCGGTGCGATCGTCGCGGCTGGGGGCGGGCGTGACCGTGGTGCGCTTCGCGGTCGCCGATCCGCTCCACGGCAGACCAGCCGGTGACACGGTCACGATCCTCGCCGACAATCCGGAAGTCTGCCCGGCCCCGGGGCTCTCGTGCGTGCTCTTCCTCGCCCGTCTGTCCGGTGACCGGTACCGGATCGTGGAACGTATGGACCTCGCCGGTGTGGATGGGGCCGCCAAGCTGAAGACCCTGCGGGCCTATCTCGCCATCGAGGAGATGACCGATCCGGTGGAAAAGCGGCGGGCGCTGCGGGCCCTCCTGCTGGAAAACCTGATCAGCGGTGACAACTTCCTCGTCTACAGCTCGGCGCGCGAACTGGCCCACTTCACCGAGGAGAATGCCGGGTTGTTCACGCCGGAGGACGCGGCGATCCTCGCGGGCAAGAGACAGACCGCGCGAGACCCGCTGCTCACTGACCTGCTCACGACCTCGCTCGAGCGGCTCCCTCCACCACCGGGGGCCGAGGAGACCGCGCCACCGATCCCACGGGCTCTCCGGTCGCCGGAGTTCGAGCGCCTCGCGGCGGCCTTCGAGAAGGGGATCGAGGACGTGGAGGAACGACGCTCGGCCCTCGCGGCCCTCTGCGCGCGACATCTCCGCCACGCCGGTCCGATCCTCCTCGCCGCCCTGTCCGACCCGGATCCGGTCGTTCGGGAGATGGCCGCACGGGAGGCCGGAGAGGCCGGGCTCGCGGAAGCGGTGAAGCCGCTTATTGCGCTCCTCGGTCGGGAGAAGGACCGGGAGGTCCTGCGGGGGGTCATACAGGGGCTTGGACTCCTCCGAAGCGAAGAGGCGTTCGCCTCGATTTCGGCCTTCGCCGCCGACGCGGGTCTCGTCCGGGCCGTGGCCACGGCGGCGATGAGGATCGGCACGACCGGGGCGGTGGACTTCGTCCGCGGGCTGCGCGCGTCCCGCGGGGAGAAAGAACCGGAACTCGCGGACTTCCTCGACTTTCTGCTTTCCGAGCGCTTCGTGGAGCAGGAGGCCGTCCTGGCGCGGGTCCGCGCCGGCCGCCTGCGTTAGTAGCCCGTCGGGGTAAGGGGTCGCATTGCCGAGAACGTCCCCGGCCCCGACAGCCCGGCGTCCGGGCGGAAACGGGACCGGAGCCGGCGATGAAACCCCTTACCCCGGTCGGCCCCGAGGCGGTACACTCGCCCATTCCCATGAAGACGCTCCGGCCGGAAGTTCTCCTGCTCCTCGTTTCGCTCCTCCTCGCTGGGGGCCACCGCGTGGCCGCGGCGGGCGAAGTGCCGCTCACGCTCGAGGAGTGCCTCCGACGGGCCCTCGAGGCCTCCCTGCAGATCCGGGAGGGACGATTCGTCCCGGAGATCGCCGAAACCTACATCTCCGAGGCGGAATCGGAATTCGAGCACCTGCTTTCCTTCAACACGTTCGGAGGGAAGTCCAGGATCCCTTCGGGGACGGTCTTCGCGGGCGGCGACAAGATCGAGGAACAGAGTTTCGGCGCGGATGCGGCGATCGGACAGAAGGTGCGGACCGGTGGCACCTGGTCGTTCGGGTTCCAGACATCGGACCTCGTGACCGACAGCTTCTTCTACACGATCCGGCCGGCGTGGACGAACTCGTTCTCCTTCCGGGTGCGCCAACCAGTGCTGCGCCGGGGCGGCATCTCCTACAACGAGGCGAATATCCGGAGCGCGGAGGCTTCGACGCGGGCCGCGCGGGCCGAGTACCGGAATCTCCTGGAGCGGACACTCGCGGGTGTGGAGCGGTCGTACTGGCTGCTCGTCTACGCCGGAGCCGACCTCGAGGTGAAGCGCCACTCGCTGCGCGTGGCCGAGGAGTTGCTTCGGATCAGCCGGCGGCGTCTCGAGGCGGGAGCCGGAACGCGGATCGAGGTCGTGCAAGCCGAGGCGGGCATCGCGCAGCGAGAGAAGGAGTTGATTCTTGCCGAGCACCGCCTGGCCTCCTCGAGGGACGTCCTCAGGTCCTTCGTCTTCCCGTTCGTCGAGAAGAACGGCGAGCAGGAGTTCCTGATCGCGCCGCGCGACTCGGCGTCACCGTCGCCCACGCCCCCCTCCGGGAACCTGGAGAGCAGGATCCGCCTGGCCTTTGAACGCCGGCCGGACGTAGAGGCGACGAAGGAGGCGCTCGAGGCGGCGGGCATCCGGGTCAGCCAGCGCGAGAACGAGCTTCTTCCGCAGGTGGACGCCTTCGGACGGGTCGGACTCGCCGGGCTGGAGGAGAGTTTCTCGGAGTCGTCGCGGATCGCCATGAGCCGGAGATTCCCAACTTGGGAGGTCGGGATTTCTGTCGAGATCCCGCTGGGAAACGAGGCGGCCCGGTCCCGTCACCGCCGTTCGCTTCTGGAGCGCGCGAAGATCGCCGCGGGCTTCGAGACGCTGAAAAACCAGGTGGTCGTGGATGTCCGGGATGCGTGGCGTCTGATCGAGACCTCCCGGCGCGAAATCGAGGCCAGCCGTCGCGCCGTGGCGGCGGCGCAGGCGCAGTTCGAGGCGGAGCGCGACCGGGTGGAGGCGGAGAAGTCGACGAACTACCAGTTGCTGGAGACGGAGCAGGACCTCTCGGAGGCGAAGAGCCAGGAGCTCTTCTCCCTGGTCGGCTATCGCATCGCCCTGGTGAACATCGAGGAGGCCACCGGCACCTACCTGGAGACGAGGGGCCTGGCCATGCCGGAGGGCGATTCCTTCCGTGAGGACGGCCCCGAGGGCGCCCGGTGAAGGGCGTCCCGGCGATCCTTGCACTCGCGGTCCTGCTCCCCGGGTGCCCCGGGAAGGAGCCTCCCCGGCGCGGTGCGGTGCCGAGACTCGAGACCCCGCCTCCGTCGCGTCCGCCCCTCGTCGTCCCGGAAGCCGATCCCCCCCCGGAGGCGAAGATCTCGTTCTACCTGGACCTTGTCGCACTGGGTGTCGCGGACGACCTCGCCTGGGCGCTCGGTCAGCTTCGAAAGGCGGGCGAGGCGGCGGCCGAGCCGCTGCGGGCGCGCCTCGCGGCCCGGTTCGGCCGGCCGGAGACGGAGCACTTCGTCCACGCGTTCGCGGAGGCGGTCCCACCCGCCGGCGCGATGGACCTGCTCCTCCGCGCGGCGACAGTCCGGGACGAGCGCGTCGGTCTCCACGCGGCCCGCGCGCTCGGACGGACCGGAAAGGCGGAGGCCCTGCCCGCCCTTTTCGACCTTCTCGGAAGTGGCATCCACCCGGTGTCGGACGCCGCGCTCGAGGGGATCCTCGCGATCGGCGGCGAGGCGGCGGTGAACGGCTTCCTGGGACGGTTCCCGCAGCACATGGACCCCGACGTTGCGGCGCGAGCCATTCAACCGGTCTCGGAACTGCTCCCCGACCGCACACGAACGGCCTTCCTCCGGGGTGCGCTCGCCAGCGAGGATCCGCGGATCTCCCTCGCCGCCGCCCGTCAGGTCTTCCGATCCCTGCCGGAACTCCGCGCCGCGGCTCGCGCCCGGGTCGACGACTTTCTCGACGGCGACTACCGCGGCCCGGCCCTGGAGGTTCTGGCGGAGGCCCGGGACCAGGTGGCGCTCGGCGCCCTGTGCGGTCTCAGCCGTGTGGAAGACGACGGTGCGGCGATCTTCGCTCTCGGTAACCTCTCACACTATGAAGCGCCGGAAGCGAGGGCGGCGCTGTGGGACGCGGCGGTATCGCGCCACGACGCCCGGCGGCGGGAGGCCCTGCACGCCCTCGCTCGGTCCGGCGACCCCGGCGCGCTGCCCCGGATCCGCGGGATGCTCTCCTCCCGGGAGGTGGCCGACCGGCTGGTGGCCGCTCTCGTCCTCGGGTCGATCCGGGACCCCGGTTCGCTCCCGGAACTCCGGGCGGCAGCCGAGGTGGAACCGGAACCGAACGTCCGAGTGAAACTGGCGAACGCCATCGCACTTCTCGGGGCGACGGAAGGGTCGGCAACGGTGGTCCGGATGCTCCTCGCCGAGCGCGAGACGGAGCCGAGCGTGGCTTTCGTCGCGAATCAGGCCGCCTCCATGCTGCTGCGGTTTCCAGAGCTGTCCCCGGAAGCGCGCGGCTTCCTCGGGGCCGCCCTCCGATCCCCGAACGAGGCGATCCGGATGAACGCGGCGCGCGCCGCGGGACGACGCGGACTCGGCAGTGATCTGACGGCGCTCCTCGGACGGCTGCTCACCGACCCGTCGGTCCACGTCCGGCGCTCCGCCGTCGGAGGCTACGTCTTGGCGGACGGGGCCACAGCGGAACCGGTGGCCCTGGCGTACCGCCGGGAGGGGGACGGGCGGCTGGCGCAGGAGATGGAGGTGGCGGTACGGAAGCTCGTCCATCGATGGCAGGACCCGTGACCTTCCAGCCTGTCGGGGCCAAGGACGATCTCTGCGCTGCGACCCCTTCGCCTCGAAAGGCTGCTGGTGGCCGGTGTTCGGGAGGTGGCCTCCATGGACGGCGTGACGATTCTCGAGAAGGCGATCGAACTGGGTGCCTCGGACGCGATCCTCACGGCGGGGGAGCCGCCGGTGTACCGCGTGCTCGGAAACCTCCGCACCGACACCAGTGGCGAGCGCCTGTCGCCGGAGGACACGAGGAGGATCCTGTACTCCCTCCTGCGCCAGCACCAGGTCGTGCGTTTCGAGAAGGAGCGCGAACTCGATTTCTCGGTGGCCCTGCCGGGGGACCGGCGATTCCGTGCCAATGCCTTCCTCCAGCGGGGAGCCGTGGGCGCCGCGTTCCGCCGCATCCCGGAGAAGGTGCCACGCTTGTCCGAGCTGGAGCTTCCGCCGGCGCTGGCGCGACTGGCGCTCTCGCAGCAGGGCCTCCTCCTCGTCACCGGCCCGACGGGCTCGGGGAAGACCACCACCCTGGCGGCCCTCGTGGAGGAGATCAACCAGGTCCGCAGGGCGCACATCGTCACGATCGAAGACCCCATCGAGTACCTCCACCACAACTGCCGGTCGATCATCGAGCAGCGCGAGGTCGGGGAGGACACCCTCAGTTTCGCCGCAGCGCTGCGGCACGTGCTGCGGCAGGACCCCGACGTGATCCTCGTGGGGGAGATGCGCGACCTCGAGGCGATCTCGACCGCGCTGACCGCGGCGGAAACAGGCCACCTCGTCCTCGGGACGCTCCACACGAACGATTGCGCCCAGAGCGTGGACCGGATCGTGGATGTCTTCCCCGCGGCCCAGCAGGGCCAAGTGCGCAGTCAGCTCGCGGCATCCCTGCTGGCCATCTTCTCCCAGCGGCTCATCCCCCGTTCCGACCGTAGGGGGTTGATCCCGGCGTCGGAACTTCTCGTGGCCACGATGGCCGCCCGGGCCCACATCCGCGAAGACCGCCTGCACCAGCTCACTTCGGTCATCGAGACCGGTGGGCGGGAAGGGATGCACACCCTCGACCAGAGCCTCCGGGATCTCTTCCAGACGGGACGGATCCCTCTCGAGGAGGCTCTGCGGTACTGCCGGAACCCCCGGGAGCTCCAGAGCCTGAAGTAGGAATCGCGGTTCCGGAAGCAGCGTGGACGATGTTCTCCCGCGACGACGGTCCGGGACCTGTCCTTCGGATTGGACGGCCCGGGAGGGGTGGGTGGCCCGCCTCGCCCCGGGAATGTCCACCGATCGACGATCCGGTCGTTTCCGCGTGTTCTTCGAGGCGATTGGTACTCTCCTTGCTGTGAGAGGGGCGGGGGGACGGAGGTTTCGGAGAATGGCGTTGAACGAACTCGAGGTCGACGAACGGAGGTTGCCGGGCGGAGACCGGCGGCGGCGTCCGACGCCGATGCTGAGCCGATACACGCTTTGGGGCCGCCGGCGGAACATGCGCCGGGCGAGCGAGATGGCCAATTCCTATGTGGATCGCTATGGGTTCCGAGTAGCGGCGGTCCTCGCGGGGATCCTCATTCTGTGCGTGCTCGATGCGGTCTTCACCCTCCTTTACCTCCAGAAGGGCGGGGGAGAACTGAACCCCCTGATGCGCCGCGCGATCGAGGCCGGCACGGGGCCGTTCATCGCCATCAAGTGCGGTCTCACCATCGCGGGGATCCTCTTCCTTGCGCTGCACAAGAACTTCCGCTTCGTGAAGGGGCTCATCGCGGGAGTCCTCGGGTTCTACCTGCTCCTCCTCGGCTACCACCTGTACCTCGCGTCGGTTACCTAGCAGCCCGTCGGGGCGGGGATCGCGTGTTCTTCCCCGAGGCCGGTCTTGCCGAGGGTGGTACAATGCGCCCCGCGGGTTGGGGCCTGCGAGGCTGGATCGTGCGACACATCCTGACGGCCATGCTCCTGCTCCCGGGACTTGCGGCGTGCGGGGGCGGCGGCGGGGGAGGCGGCGGGTCACCGCCCCTGCCGCCCATCACCGGCTTCCGTATCTCGGTGGCCGATCCCCGGGACGGCGAGATCTACGTCCCCGTGGACAAGGTCATCCGCCTCACCTTCTCGGCGCCGATCTACCCGTCGTCGCTGGGAGCCACGCGGTTCGTGCTCGCCGAGCGAGTCTCGGGCACGTCCGTGCCGGGCGACATCGAGTACGAGTCCGGGGATCGGGTGGCGGTCTATCGGCCCCGGATCCGGTTGACGCACAACTACCGCTACCGGATCTCCGTCTCCGCGGGCGTCCAGTCGGTGGGAGGTGACCGTCTCCTGGCCGACTTCGTCGCGTACTTCCGCACGGCGGTGAGCGACGATCCCACGCCGCCGCCGCCCCCGCCCTCCCCGAAGGGCACGTTCCGGAAGGTCGGGGACATGAAGCGCGGACGGTCGAACCATACGGCGACCCTCCTCGACTCCGGCCGTGTCCTCGTGACCGGCGGGTTCAACACCGCCACGACGCTCACGAAGACCGCGGAGATCTTCGACCCCGGGGCCCTGGCATTCGCCTACACGGGATCGGACATGGAGACGCCACGGGCCTTCCATGCGGCGGTCCGGCTCTCCGACGGGCGGGTGCTGGTGGCCGGCGGCGTCACCGGAGCGGGGCTGGTGGAGACCGGTACCGCGGAGTTGTACAACCCCTCGGCGGACTCCTTCGCCCCCACCGGCGGCTCCATGACCGCCGCGCGGGCCTTCCACACGACCACGCTCCTCGCCGACGGCCGCGTCCTGATCGCGGGTGGAACGGTCCCCTCCCCGGACGGCTCGTTCTCTTCCCGGAAGGCCGAGGTCTTCAATCCCGCGACGGGGACCTTCTCCACGCTGCCGGACATGGCGGTCTACCGGGCGGGCCACACTGCCACGCTCCTCACCGACGGCCGGGTGGTCCTCGTCGGCGGCAATTCCTCGGACAAGCGCATCGAAGTGTTCAGTCCCGGAAGCGACAGCTTCAGCACGATCGGCGCCGGCCTGAAGCTCGCTCGCCGGGGGCACACTTCCACGCTCCTCGCGGACGGTACGATCCTCATCATGGGCGGAGGAGACCGGACGGCGGAGATCCTGGAGACCGGGGGGAACGTCCGCTGGGCCCCCAGCTACCCGTACTACGACCGGAAGGACCACACCGACACCCTGCTCCCCACGGGCCACGTCTTCTTCACCGGGGGGTCGTTCCTGGTGAACTCCTACCTGTACTTCCAGCAGACGACGGAGATGTACGACCCCTCGACCGGGGCCTTCATGGGCACGACTCCCCAGATGGCCGAACCGCGGGTGCGGCACCGCGCCGTGGCCTACGAGGCGAAGAAGATCCTCCTGACCGGCGGTCAGAACGCCGACCCCTCGCAGCCCGAACTCTCCTCCGCGGAGGTCTACGAACTGGAGTAGGAGCCTGCTGGCAGCCTGTCGCCGGGATGCCTCCGCGCGCCCGGGGGCTTGTGCCGACGGGCTGTTAGCGAGGGCGCGCGGCTTCGCGGCGCTCGATGAGCTGGATCGCCCGTTCGGCGGCCTTCCGGACCCCGGGATGCTGGTCCTGGGCGGCGATGGAGGAGAGGGTGGGGACCGCGCCCGTCCCTCCGAGCCCCGCGACCGCGCGGATGGCCTCCAGGCGGACCGCAGGCAAAGGATCGCTCGTGGCGGAGCGGAGGATCGGGGTGACGGCCGCGGGCTGCCGCGTCCGGCCCAGGGCCCGGATCACCTCCGTCCGGAAGTCCGGGGCTCCGCCTTGCGCGAGGGCGTCCGACAGGGCGGGGACCGCGGCGGGGTTCGACAGATCCCGAAGGCTCTTCAATCCGATGGCCCGCTCCTCCGGATCGGAGGACGCGGCGTAGGAGAGCACGGCCGAAGCCCCGCGCTCGCCGCCGAGCTGGGAGAGGGCGGCCAGCGAGTACCGGCGCACGGATGGATCGGCGGTGGACGCGAGGAGGGCGATGAGGTCATCGGTTCCCGCGCCGCTTCGAGTGGCGAGCAGGCTCTGGAACGCGACGTCGCGCAGGCGGGCGTTCGGCGTATCTCCGAGGAAGTCCACGAGGCCGAAGACGGCGGCGTCATCCGCCATCACCCCGAGCGCCTGCAGCCCGCGCGCCACGGCCTGAGGGTTCTGCTCCTGACCGATGAATCCGAGAACCCCCCGGACCGCCTCCTCCCCGCCGAGGCGTTCGAGGTGGGAGAAGAGGAGGTTGCGGACGCCGAAGTCGGTCTGGGCGGCGAGTCCTTCGAGGAGGAGTCCCAGGTCCTCGGGGCCGAGCTTCGTCCCCCTCGGCGTGAACGTGGCGATGAGAAACGCGAGGAGCTGCCCGGGGTCCTTCAGGTCGACGGTCTTCTTCAACTGGTCGACGATCGGGTCGCGCGCCCGGCTGCCGCCGGCGGGACCGTCCGCGCCCTCCGAGGGTCCTCCTTCAGCCGGCGTTCCCGGCGGCGCGTCGCCGCCCACGGGACCGTCCTGCCCGGGGAGTGCCGCGGCGCCGGGAGATGAGCCGGGTCCCCGGGCGCCTCCGCCATTCCCGAAATCTCCTTCCCGGCGGAGTTCGGCGAGAAGACCGCCTTCCTCGTCGGGCAGCGGAGGCGGCGGAGGGCGCGCGACGGGAGGCTCGTCGTCGGATTCCTCCGTGCTCCGCGAGGGCAGGAACGGGAGGTGGACGACGCCCGAGGCCGAGAGGGCGATGAGGGTGACCACACCCGCCGCGAGGACGATGCCGAGGAAGACGAACCGTTCGAGCCAGTTCATGGATCTCCTCCGGGGCTAACGGCCCCCGGTCCATCCTCGCCGATGCGGTCCGCGGAGTCAAAACCCGTCAGAACCAGGTCTGCGAGTCAGACAGTATCGGAGCGACGACGGAGTCCCGGCCCGCCGCGGGGGGCGGGTTCCTGCTTCCGGAGGCCACCGGCCGGGGCTTGTCAGCGGG
>JALOQY010000415.1 GCA_025459285.1 Planctomycetota bacterium
CGAAACCGTCACACCCCGCGAGCCGGCGTCACTTGCCGACGGGGTCCGGGCGCCACAGCGCGGGCGCCGCCCGCAACCCTGTCGCGACGGGCGCGCCCGCGCTGTCTCATTTCTGCGGGGAGGCAGATCCTCCCCGCACCGGCCGCTGCGCGGCCGCCCCTCCTCGCCGCCTGGGGCGGCGGGCGCCTTCGGCGCTCGCTCTCGCGGAATCTGTGAGCCGCCCGAAGATTGCGAAGGTCAGTGTTTCAAAAGGTGAAAAGGTACGTACGTCCCCGGGTGGCGCCGGCTCGGCATCGGAGTTTCGAGACCATCGTCACCGGGGTGTACGATGATCCGGCATGGAAGAGCGGGAGGGCCTGTCGCCGGCCGAGCAGGAAGCCGCGATCATCCTCTACTTCTTCCGCGGGGCCGCGCGCTGCCGGCTCGCGCTGGCGGCGGGAGTGAGGATCGGGGCCGGATCGATCCGCAAGGAGCGGCTCATCTTCCGGATGCTCGCGCATCCGGGGTTCCGCCTGTCCGAGGAGCTCCTCGACGTTCTCCCCGACGAGGAGCTGGAGGCGGCCGCGAGGCGGCTCTGGATTCGAGGGGTGTCCGGTCGGAAGGCTCTCATCCGGGCGATCCTCAGGGGACCGGCGCGAGCCCCCCGCGGGCGGCCCCGCCGATCCACCCGCTGGCGCGATTTCTATCGGGCCCGTGCCTTCGTGCACGGACTCGGACTGGCGGACGCCCAGCAATGGCTCGCGTGGTGTAAGGGGGAGATGAAGAGGACGAAGGGGACCCGGCCACCGGACATCCCCGAGACGCCGGAACGAGCCTACCGGGACAAGGGATGGCACGGGATACGGGACTGGCTCGGCCTCAACGCCGATCTGCCTGAGGAACCAGGACTCCTGCCGTTCCGCGAGGCTCGTCGCTTCGCCCGGCGGCTCGTGCTCCGCACTCGGACGGAATGGGCGGACTGGACCCGGGGTCGGATCCCCGACCGGCCGGGGCCGCGGCCGGAGATCCCCGCTCGTCCGGACCGTGCCTATGCCAGGGCGTGGCGGGGCTGGGCCGACTGGCTCGGACTGGCCCGCTCCACCGGTCAGGAACGCCGCTGGCGGCCCTTCCCGGAGGCGCGCGAATTCGCGCGGTCCCTGAACCTCCGGAATTCGAACGAGTGGCTGGCGTATGTCCGCGGCCGACGTCCGGATCTTCCTCCCCGGCCCGCGGACATCCCCCTGGATCCGCGCCGCGCCTACGCCCTGAGCGGCTTCACAGGCATGTCGAGCTGGCTGGGCGGCCGGGGGACGTCGGCCCGGACCTGGCCCCCCTTCGAGGAGGTCCGGGCTTTCGCGCGGAGTCTCCGGCTCCCGAGCCAATTGATCTGGCGCAAGTACGTCGCCGGGGAGCGCCCCGACCTGCCGCCGCTCCCGGACAACCACCCGAAGGCGCCTCATGAGGTGTATCGCTACAGGGGCTTCGCCGGGTGGGGCGACTTCCTCGGGACGGGAAACATCGCACCGACTGCCCGAGGACGGCGGCCGTTCGCGGAGGCCCGGAAGTTCGCGAGAAGCCTGGGGCTTTCGGGAATCGCTGAGTGGAAGGCGTACGCCAGGGGGCAGCGCCCGGACCTCAGCCCACCGCCGACCGACATTCCCATCAACCCGAGGCAGTCATACCGCGACAAGGGCTGGTGCGGCTATCCCGACTTCCTCGGGGCCCCGGTCAGGCCGAGGCCCTTCCGGAAGTCCATGACGTTCGAGGAAGGCCGCGCGATGGCCCGGGAGGCCGGGATACGGTCGGAGAAGGACTGGAGGGCTTGGGCGGCCGGCCGGCGTCCCGACCTGCCTCCGTTCCCGGCGACCGCGCCGGTCATGGCCGCGAACAGATGGAAAAGCCAGGGGTGGAAAGGCTGGCTGGACTTCCTCGGTCGGACCAAGACGGACTCATATCGGGTGAAACTCCGTCCGTTCGAGGAGGCACGGGAGTTCGCCCGCGGACTCGGACTCCGCAATTCGAAAGAGTGGTTCCGGTGGTCGGCGGGGCGACTGTCGGACCGGGTACCCCGCCCGAAAGACGTCCCGAGCAGTCCTGACCAGGTCTTCGCCGGACGGGGCTGGCAGGGCTGGAAGGACTGGCTCGGGCCGTCGTACGGTCCACACAGCCCGCGACGGACCGCCGGAGGCAGGAAGACCTCGATGGATCCCGGTGAGTCTCCGGGGCGGTGACTCCCACGCCCCGGCCTCCCACCATGCTGCGCCGGTGGACCCCGCTCCCCCCGGAGACGTACATACCCTCTGGCCTTTGGAGTTCGCCGCAGGCGACGGACCGCGGGGTCCGGGGACCACAAAAGGTGAAAAGGTACGTACGTCCCCGGGTACCACCGGCGCCGCATCGGAGCTTCGAGACCATCGTCACCCGAGTGTACGATGATCCGGCATGGAGGAGTGGAAGGGTCTTTCGCCGGCCGATCAGGAAGCCGCTCTCATCCTCTACGCCTTCCGCGAGGACGCGCGCCGCCGGCTGGCGCTGGCGGCGGGAGTGAGGCTCGGGGCCGGAGAGGTCAGCCGGGAGCGGCTCATCTTCCGGATGCTCGCGCATCCGGGGTTTTGCCTGTCCGTGGATCTCCTCGAGTTTCTCCGCGACGAGGAGCTCGAGGCGGCCGCGAGGCGGCTCTGGATCCGAGGGGTGTCCGGTCGTGAGCCTCTCATCCGGGCGATCCTCGAGGGATATCCGCGACATCCCCGCCGGCGGCCCCGGCACTCCTCCCGCTGGCGCGAGTTTTCCCGGGCCCGTGACTTCGTGCGCGGACTCGAGCTGGCGGACAACCAGCAGTGGCTCATGTGGTGCCGGGGGGAGATGAAGCAGACGAAGGGAACCCGGCCTCCGGACATTCCCGCTGTGCCGGCACGAGCCTACCGGGACGAGGGGTGGCGCGGGATGCGGGACTGGCTCGGCCTCGGCGCCAATCGGCCTGCAATGCCAGGACTCCTGCCGTTCCGCGAGGCCCGTCGCCTCGCCCGGCGGCTCGGGTTCAGCACTGAAGAGGAATGGGCGGACTGGACCGGGGGTCGACTCCCCGACCGGCCGAGGTCACCGCCGGAGATCCCCGCCCGTCCGGACCGTGCCTATGCCCGGGCGTGGCAGGGCTGGGCCGACTGGCTCGGTCTGGCCCGCTCCACCGGTCAGCGACGGCGCTGGCGGCCCTTCCCGGAGGCGCGCGAATTCGCGCGCTCTCTGAACCTCCGGAGCGTGATCGAGTGGCAGGCTTATGTCCATGGCGAACGTCCGGACCTTCCGCCCCGGCCCGCGGACATCCCTCGGAGTCCGCGCGGCGCCTACGCTCTGAGCGGCTTCACGGGCATGCCCGACTGGCTGGGCCGCCCGTGGACAGCGGCCCGCACCTGGCCCCCCTTCGAGGAGGTCCGAGCTTTCGCGCGGAGCCTTCGGCTCCCGAGCGAGAGGGGCTGGCGCAGGTACATCGCCGGAGAGTGCCCCGATCTGCCGCCGCTCCCGAGCAATTACCCGAGAGCGCCCGAACCGATCTACCGCTACAGGGGCTTCGCCGGGTGGGGCGACTTCCTCGGCACGGGCAACCTCCCGCCATGGAGGCGCGTCTGACGCACGCTCCGGAAGGCGCGGGCTTTCGCCCGCCCGCTCGGCTTCGGGAGCTTGCTCGACCGGGTCACCTGGTGCCAGGGGGACCGTCGGGACCTTCCCCCCCGTCCGGACAACATCCCCGCCGACCCACACGGTGGGCACTGCGCC
>JALOQY010000098.1 GCA_025459285.1 Planctomycetota bacterium
TATAGAATTAAGTCGAATCATGTCTGCATTTGACCTGCAACAGTCGCTCGATCGGGCCCGGAAGCGTCTCGGCGCGGCCTCGGAGCGGCCGTTCCGGGCGCCGCGCTCGGACCGCGGGGCGCTCCGGCTCGATCCCCGGATCGTCGCCTGCGTGGCCGGAGCCCTCTCGGAGCAGGAGCGCCCTCCCGTCCGCGCACTGCTCGACCGGATCTGGCGGGAGTGCCGCGCGGCGGGGCTTCCGCCACCCTCCCGGGCCACGGTCTACAAGCTCATGGACCATCTGCCGACCCCCTCCCGGCGCGCCGGCGATCTCCCGGCCCCCGTTCGAGCCGCGCTCTACAACCTCGCTCCGGAGAGTCTCGTGCCGGAGAGCCGGATCGTCTTTTACTGCCTGAACCACGGGGACCTCCGCGCGGCGAGCTACGCCGCCGGGCTCCCGTGGCTCGCCATCCGGCAGGCGCTGCGCCTTCCGGGCTGGCGGGAGAGGAGCCGCGGCCTGATCGAGGCGATCGCCCTCGTCCGGAGGATCTGACCATGGAGACGCGATCCCCCCTGTCCGTCATGCCGCCGGAGCTGTCCCGCGCGGTGGCCGACCTGCCCTTCTGGTTCGTGATCGGCGGGAACGCCGTGCGGTGCTTCTGCCCCTATCGCCCCACGCGGGACGTCGACTTCGGCGTCGGTACGGCGGCGAACCTCGACGAGTTCCTCGACCGGCTGGGCCGCCGCGGCCGGCTCGAGATCTCCGAACGCGGCCCCGACACGGCTCATGGCCACTTCGAGGGCGTGAAGTTCTCCGTGTTCGTCCTCGACCGGCTCGCTCCGTTCGTCGAGGACCGTCGCCTCAACGTCACCGGGATCCTCGCCACCAAGCTCCACGCGATCCTCGACCGGGGCGCCCGGCGGGATTTCTTCGACCTGTACGTGACTCTGGAGCACCACTCCCTCGGGTTGGCCGAGTGCTTCGCCGCGCTACGGGAGGTGTATCGGAAGGAGGTGGGCGAGGCGCTTCTCCTCCGCGCCCTCACGTACTTCGCGGACGCCGAGCGCGAGGCTCCGCTCCCCGGCGAAGCGCCCGCCGACTTCGCCACCGTGAAGCGCTTCTTCCTGACCCGGGCCGGCCAGCTGCTCGTACCACCGGGAAGCCGGCTGGGGATCCAGAAGCGCGTGGTGGACCTGAACGATCCGGAGTAACGGGAAACCCGGGTGGAGTCCGTGCGGCGCGGCTTCCCTCCCGCCGCGGATCGACGTGGGAGGGCCGGACGGCCCGGCGGACGGACCGGGAGCCGCGCGGGGTGGTATCCTGCGGGAACCGGCCGGTCCGGCGCGCGCGGACGGCGGTGCCTGACGGGTCCCCGAAGGAGTGCTCCATGTGCCACTCGATCCCGCTCCGCCTCGCCTCGCTCACCCTTCTCGCCCTGCTCCTGGCTCCCGGGGCCGCTCTGTTGGCCGACCCCCCTGACGACGGGCGTGCCGGCACGGTGATCGGCCTCATGGGCACCGCCCTCGTCTCGCCGGCGGGCCACGACCGGTGGACGGTCCTCTCGGAGCGCGCGATCCTGATGCCCGGGGATCGCGTGCGGACCCTGCCCCGCGGCGCGAACGCCGTGGAGATCGCCCTCGCCGGCGGCGGGACGCTCGTCCTCGGCCCGGGGGGACTCGTCGAGGTCGCCGCGCGCGGGGAGGTCCGCCTCCTTTCGGGCGAGATGGAGCACGCCCGGACGCCCGGCGCGACGCCGGTTTTCCGGCGGGCGAGGGACGGAACCGAGACGACCCTCGACGCCGCCCCGCGCTGGCTCACCGGCTATCGCTCCTCCACGACGAGCGAGTGGATGGGCTCCCTCGTCGCCGAGGTGGACGGCCGCAACGTCGCGCTCTCGATCGGCTACCACAAGGTCGAGGTGGTCATCCGCGACCAGATCGCCGAGACGACGGTGGAGGAGAGCTTCGTCAACGGCACCGGCGCGACGCTGGAGGGCGCGTTCACCTTCCCGCTCCCCGCCGACGCCTCGATCAGCGGCTTCGGGATGTGGATCGGCGAGGAGCTGGCCATGGCCGACATCGTGGAGCGCGGCCGGGCGCGGGAGATCTACGAGGACATCCGCCGGCGCCGGAAGGACCCCGGCCTCCTCGAGTGGAGCGGCGGGAACCTGTTCAAGGCACGGGTCTTCCCGATCTTCCCGCATTCCGAGAAGCGCGTGAAGGTCCGGTACACGCAGGTCCTGCCGCAAAACGGCACGGACCTCCGGTACACGTACGCGCTCCGCAGCGAGATGCTCCGGGCCCATCCGCTCCGCGCGCTCTCGATCGGCGTCAGCATCGACTCGGCCCTTCCGATCGCCGGAGTCTCCTGCCCCTCCCACCCCGCGACGATCCGGAAGACGCCGCACCAGGCGCGCGTGGACTACGACGCCGCGGAGGTGACGCCCGAGCGCGACTTCGAGGTCGTGCTCGGTCTCGCGGCCGTCGCGCCGGTGACCGTGATTCCGCACCGGCGCGGCCCGGACGGCTACTTCCTGCTCCTGCTCTCGCCGCCGGACCCCGCGGCCGCGGGTTTCCGGCGCGGACTCGCCCCGGAGGGCGATCCGGTCGACCTCGTCCTCCTCGCCGACACCTCGGGCTCGATGGACGGTCCGGCGCGGGCGGCGCAGGCGGCGTTCGTCGAGGCGCTGCTCTCGCTCCTCGGGCCGAAGGACACGTTCCGCCTCGCGACGGCGGACCTCGGGACGCGCTGGTTCAGGGAGGAGCCGGTGGCGGTCTCCGACGAGGCGGCGGCGGACGCCCTCGCGTTCCTCGCCGCGCGGGATTCCCTCGGCTGGACCGACCTCGACCGGACGCTCGCCGACGCCGCGGAGCGGGCCGGCGGGACGACGCACGTCGTCTACCTGGGCGACGGCATCGGCACGGCGGGTGACCCGGATCCGCCGGATCTGATTCGACGCATCGGCCTCCTCGCCACCGGCGCGAAGGGCACGTTCCATGCGGTGGCGACGGGCTCCTCCTTCGAGAAGGGCGTGCTCGAGGCCATCGCGGCGATCGGCGGCGGCTCGGTCCGGGACGGCGCATCCGACCCGGTGGGGGCGGCCTCCCGTCTGCTGGCCGAGATCGCGCGGCCGGCGGTGAAGGACCTCGCCGTGTCGTTCTCCGGAGTCCGGACGGCGCGCGTCTACCCGGGACGGCTGCCGAACCTCCCCGCCGGCGCGCAGCAGATCCTCCTCGGCCGCTTCCTCCCCTCCGCCGGCGGGACGAAGGGCGAGGTTCTCGTCACCGGCACCCTCGACGGGGCGCCGGTCCGGTACGTGGCGCCGTTCACGCTCGAACCGGACGCGACGGGCAACGACTTCCTCCCGCGCCTGTGGGCCCGTCGCCACGTCGATGGTCTGCTCAGGGAGGCCCTGACGCCCGCGGTGCGGGAGGAGATCGTCTCCCTCTCCGCGGAGTTCGCGATCATGACCCCGCTGACGTCGTTCCTCGTGCTGGAGAGCGACGCGGACCGGGAGCACTACGGCGTGACCCGGCGCGTGGCGATGCGGGACGGAGAGGGGTTCTTCGCCGCCGCGAAGGACCGCGTCTCGACGGAGATCCTCCGGCAGGCCATGCGGGAGGCCGGCACGTGGCGGAAGACCCTTCGCGCGCGCGCCCTCGCGGAGATCCGTGACCTCGGCCGGAGCCTCGTCCCCCTCGGCGTCGCCTGGGGTGGCTTTGGACCCGGCTCCGGGGGACGCTATCGAGGCCCGTCCGGCGAAACCGCCGACTTCGACGTGGAGATCGCGCAGGCCGCGGAGATCGGGGATCCCGTCATCCGGGACGCGAAGATCTCCGACCACGACGAGACGGATAGCGACCTGCCGGTCGAGGAGTCCCTCGGCCGGGAGGACTTCATCAGCGACGCGCCGTTCGAGGGGCCGTCCACGAACGCCGCCCTCGACACGAACCTCCGCGACGAGGGGGAGGTCGTCGGTCAGGACGAAGGCCTCCGCCTGATGGGCCTCCGGAAATCGCCGGTCGCGGGCGGACCGGAACGGGCCTCGGAGGACCGGTTGGCGCGGATACTCCCGCGGACGGGGCCGGACACCGGTTCCGCCGCCGCCTCCATCCTCTCGCTCTTCCCGCGCCTGCCGCCCGCGCCGGAGGAGCCGAAGGTCGCCCCGGGGCCGGCGTGGCCCGCCGAGGTCGAGCAGATCCTCGCCGCCCTCGACCGGACGGCGGAGGTCGACGCGTTCGATGGCGGGCTTCAGGTCGTGCAGACGACGGGCCGTCCCCACCCCCTCCGCGACGAGTGGCAGAGCGTCTCGCGGACGCGCGCCCTCTTCGCCGGCAAAGCGTGGTTCATGGCCCGGGCGAACCGGGGGTCGCCCCCGGAGGAGGCCTTCTGCCGCGGCGATCAGCGGGCGGTCTTCCGGCCGGACCTCCGGCTCGGACGGATGCGCCCGGCCGCGGATGCGGACCACGACCTCCGGTTCAGCGGGGCGGGCGTCTTCCTCCTCGACTTCGTCCACCACCGGCGCGACGGGGAGGCGGAGGTCGTCTCCCGCGACGGAGCGATCGTGACCCTGCGCTTTCGCCGTCCGGCGGCGAAGGCGGAGTGGGTCCTCGTCGTCGACCGCGATCGCCGCGTGGTCCTCGAGCAACGGGTCTACATCGACGGCCGGCTCGAGCTGAAACTCGTGTGGTCCGACTGGACCGAGACCGGCGGCCTGCCGTTCGCCGGGCTCCATGAGGAGTACGACGGCGACGGCGCGATCGCCGTCCGGACGCGCACGACGGCCACGGCCCGTCCCGCCGCGGAAGTGTCGGAGGAGATCGGCCGCCTCGTCGAAGGCACCGGGGATGGCCTCTTCCTCGCCGCGGTGGACCGGGCGGTCCCGGACGCGAAGAGGGCCGCGGGTGGGGGGACGGCGACGTTCGCCGACCGGTTCGCCCTCGTCCTCGACCACGCCGGGCGGCAGCAGTGGGACGAGGCGCTCGCGGCCTGGGTCGCCGCGAAGGCGCTCGCGGCGGGGAAGCCCGGCGCGGAGATCCTCGAAGCGGCGCTCCTCGCGGTGGCCCGCCGCGGGGAGGCGCTGCTCGAACTTCTCACCCGTCTCGCCGCGGGCGTCGCCGGAAGGCCGTGGGCGGTGCGCCCCGGTCTTGCCGACACGATCCGGGGTTTCGGCGAGAGGGTCCTCGGCGGCCATGAGATGCTCGGTCTGACCCGGGCCCTCCGGGCCGCGCTGCCCGAGGCCGGCGAGGACTTCGCGTTCGCGGCGCGTCTCTACGACCGGCGCATCGCCGGCCTTCTCGCGAGCCTCGACCGGCCGGAGGAGGCGCTCGCGATCCGGAGGGCCCTCGTCGACGCGGCCCCGGACGATCCGGAGACGTGGGCGGAACTCGTGGACGCATACTCCGGGCTGCGCCGCCCGGGCGACGCGCTGGCGACCGCCGAGGCGGCCCTCGCCCGGGAAGCGAAGTGGACCGACGATGAGGCGCGGCCTCTCCACCAGCGGCGGGCCGACCACCGGTGGCAGGAGCGGGACCTGCCCGGGTTCCTCGCCGCCGTGGACCTCTGGATCGCGCGAAAGCCGCGAGACGAGGAGGTCTTCGAGCGCCGGCTCGCCGGCCTGCTCTTCTCCGGCCGGATCGATGACGTGGACCGCGCGATCCTCGCGGAGATCGCCACGGGGCCCGGGGACTCCCCCGCACCGGCCGATCTCGCGCGGTTCGCGGCGGCCGTCGACGTGGCCCTCGGCAGCGCGTGGAACCTGTGGACGAACCGGCTCGACGAGCGGTTCGTGAAGCCGCTCGGAGACGCGGCTCTCCGCCTCGCCCGGCGCTCCGACGCCGTCGGACACCAGGCGAACCGGATCCTCGGCAACTGGCGCTTCCGGCAGCAGGACGAGTACTGGCGGATCATCGCCGGGCTGCGGGAGGACCTCTTCTCCGCCGAGGCCCTGAGGGAGATGTCGCACGACCGGCTCCAGCGGACCGCGGGGCTCTTCGACCTCGGCCGGAGCGGATGCACCGACGAGGAGTTCGCGAGACTCTCGACGGCGATCCTCGCCCGCATCGGGGCGGCGGAGGAACCCGCGGAGCGTGCGCAGTTCGGCGACCTCCTGCTCTCCTTCCTAGACCGGCGCGGCGACGCGAAGGGCGCGGCCGACCTTCTGCGCCAGCGGCTGGCGGCGGAGCCCGACACCACCCGGAACGCCGTGGCCGTCCGGCTCGTCGAGCGGCTCCTCCGGGTCGAGTGGACGAGGTCCGTGGAAGACGAGGTCCTCTCGCTGCTGCCCGTGCTCCTCCCGAAAGTCGCGCCGGAGGAGGTCGACCCGCAGGCCGAATCGCGCCAGTGGGCGGGGATCGCCCGACTCGTGGCGGATGGGCTCCTGTCGGCGCGTGTGGAGGCGGCCCTCGGACCGCCGGCCGAGCGCGAGAAGCTCCCGCGCGCCGAACTCGCGGCGAGACGGCGGGCGGCCCGGCAGGCCGCGCGGGCCGACCTCGCGGACCGCTTCTTCGCCCGGGCGGTCGGCGGTCCGGAGCGGCTCGCGCCGTGGCTCGCGATCGAAGCGCTGTGTCTCCGCGCGGAAGCCGGCGGCGACGCGGCACCCCTCGAGGGGATTGCGCGGGAACTCCTGCTCTCGCCGCCTTCGATCCCCGCGCCGGAGCTCGCCCCGGTCTTCTTGGAGCGGGCGACTCTCGTTCTCGAGTACCTCGCGACCCGCCGCGACGCGGCGCCGGCGCTCGTCGAGCGCGTGCTCGCCCTCGCCCGGGAGCGGGCCGAGGCGGCGGATGGGGAGACCCGGGAGGACCGCCGCTACGGTCTCTTCCGGCTGCTCCTCGCCCTCGATCGTCCGGACGACCTCGTCGCGCTCCTCCGGTCCTTTGCGGGTGAAGGTCGGGTCGAGAGTTTCTACCGCACCGCCCTCGCGTACCTGCTCGCCGAGCGAGGGTCGCTCGCGGAAGCGGCGGAGGAGCTGGAAGCGGTGGCGCGGGCGGGCGAACTCGGGGCCGCCGGCTTCTCGACTCTCGCCGGCTGGCATCTCGCCCTCGGCGAGGACGAGCGGCGGTCGCGGGCGCTCGATCGGATGCTCGGGGAGACCGACGAGCGGCAGCTCGGCCGGCGGATCCGGCAGGAACTGGGACGGGTGAGGGAGCCCGGCCCGGACGGCGTGCCGGAGAGTCTCGACCCGGAGATCTTCTGCGTCGAGCGGATCCTGCTCGGCAAGGCGACGCGGCCCGCGGACTACCTGAACGGGATTCGGCAGCTCTACGAGGCGACGAAGGACCTGCGGGCCCTCGCGGCGCTCGCGGACGGGATCGTCGGCCACTCGCCGGAGGCGATCTACCCGTACCTGACGAAAGCGTGGACCATCCTGAAGGTCGTCCACGAGGAGGCGACGCTCGACGAGGTTTCGGCGCGAGTCCGGGCGCGGGCGGCCAGGGCCTCGACCCCGACCGACCGGCGCGGCCTCCTCTATCTCGCCGCCCTCGTCTTCCGGCGCGCCGCGGAGGTCAGGAACCGGCCGGAGGTCCACGCGGAGCAGGCTCTGCCGGCACTGCGGGAGGCGTTCCCGGAAGAGTGGCTCCCCGGCGAGCCTCGGCTCCTCGCGAGGTTCCTCGCATCTCTCGGGGCGATCCCCGACGCGGCGCTGGCCGCGGAGCACCTGCGCCAGCTCGCGGCGGTCCACGCGATCGCCGGCGAGGCGACGTGGGACGGACTCGCGATCGCCGCCGAGCACGCGGCGGCGCTCGACGCCTACGGCCGGCACGACGAGGCGATCGACATGCTCACCGCCGCTCTCGACGCGGTGCGCGCGGCGTCCGGCGGGAGACTCCCTCCCGCTACCTTCGTCCACGCGGAGACGCTCCTGCGCTGGCTCACGGCCATGGGGCGGTTCGCGGCCGGTGAGGAGTGGCTCCTCCGGGAACGCGGCCGCCAGCCGGGCGAGGAGGAGCGGGCGTATCTGACGCTCCGGCTGCTCAGTCTCCACAGCCACGCGCTGCGCGACCGCGGGAGGATCTCGCTCGGCGCGGGAGAGGCGCTCTTCACCGCGGCCTTCGACCTTTCGGAGCAGGCGGCGCTCGCGCTGCCCGCGGCGCACGTGCACGAGGTTCTCGAGCGGCTCTGCCAGCTGACCCGGGTCGCGGCGGCGGAGCGGATCGCGGGCGCTCCGGACCGGCTCGCGGCCTTCGCCCGGGAGCGGTCCCGGCCGGCGCTCGACCGCGCGCCGGATCGGGAGCAGTTTCTGTGGCTGGCGATGGCCTCCGCGGTGCACGACGGCGGGCGGCCCGAGGTCGCGCTCTCCCTCCTCGTCGAGAAACTGGAGCAGGACCCGGAGTGGTATCCCCGGGCCGGGCGCGACGGCTGGGCCCGGTTCGCCGACCGGATCGCCCACTGGCGGGCGGAGCAGGAGCCCGAAGGCGATTTCGCCGACCGCCTCGCGAAGATCGTCGTCTCGAAGCTCGTGGAGGAACTCGGGACCGGCGAGAACCACGGTCACGGGATCTACCACGACGACTCGGAGTGCTTCTGGCCGGAGCGCGCGGCGGAGTTCGCGGCCGCCGCCCGCCGGGTCGTCGAGCTCCGGCCCGACTCGCCGTCGGTGGTCCTCCGGGTGGCGTCCTACCTGTGGGTCGGGCTGTCCCTCCGGTCCGAGGCGGTGGACGTCCTCACCCGCCTCGACGGCCGCGGAATGCTCCCGGACCACGGGCGACTCACGCTCGCCCTCTGGCTCATGGAGATCGCCCGGCACGCCGAGGCGGTCCCGCACCTGAAGACGCTCCTCGCGGGGAATCCCGATCGGCTCGACGTCCGGAGCCCGCTCGTGGTCTGCTTCCACGAACTCGGGCGCGACGGGGAGGGGACGGCTCTCGCGGACGAGACGGAGCATCTCCTCCGGGAGCAGAAGCGGTGGGACTTCCGCGCGATCGTCACCCTCGCCGAGGCGTGTTTCACGTGCGGCTACCATGACCGGGCGGCGCGCTGGTTCGAGGAGGCGATCCGGCTCGCCGAACGGCGGCGGATGCCTCCGGGCAGCCTCTCTCCCTGGTACGGGAAGCTCGGCCGCTCCCTCTCCGCCCTCGGGCGCGTGGAGGAGGCGGTCGATGCCGCCACCGCGGCGGTCGTCTCGTGGGGGCGCGACGTCATCGGACGGCAGCGGGCGCTCGACGATCTCACCCGGACCCTCGGCGGCCTGCCCGACCTCGACGGGTTCGTCGCGGGATTCGCGAAGAAGGCCGCGGAAACGGGCCTCGACGCTCCGATCCTCCGCAAGAGAATCGGCGTGGTCTACCTGGGGCGGGGGGCCTATGCGAAGGCCGCCGAGGCCCTCCGGGCCGCCCGGGAGCTCGCGCCGATGGACCGCGAGGTGCACGATCTGCTTGTCCGGTGCGCCGATCTTTCCGGCGATGGGGAGGCCGCTCTCGCGGCGCTCGCGGAGTCGCTCAGCCACGCGCCGTCGGACCTGTCGCTGATGGCGGCGCTCGCCGCGCGCCTCGAGAACGCCGGCCGCTCCGGGGACGCGGAGCGGGCGAGGACGAACTACGTGGAGGCCGAGCCCCTTTCGGCCGCGGGCCACTCGCGGCTCGCCGCCGAGCGGGAGCAGGCCCGGCGGTTCGAGGAGGCTCTCGTCCAGCGCCGGCTCGCCGTCCGCCTGCGCGAGTTCGACCCCGAGGTCTGGTTCGAGCTGGTGGCGACGCTGAGGGCCGCGGGCAGGCCCGACGAAGCGAAGGAGATCCTGACGCGGATGATGGCGCGACCGTGGTCTTCCGAGGCCGGCGACGTCCGCTCCCGCATCGCCGCCGCCCTCCGCTGAGAGGCGGTGGGGCGGCTCCTTCAGGCCCCCTCCACGTCGCGATCCCCCGTGCCCTTGCCGGGAACGGGCGTGCGCGCCCGCAGCGCGCGGGCGAGGATGCGGACCTCCTCGGCGCGCTCGGCGGGGACCCACGTGCGCGGCTTTGGCGCCGGCGCGGCGGGCGGGCGGCGGCGCACGCCGGCGGCGAGGCCGCCCCGGACGAGGAGCCAGCGGTTCCCGGACAGGGGCAGGACTCCGTTCGTCTCCGAAAGGGCCCGGGCCAGCCAGCGAAACGAGCGGGCGAAGCTCTCGAGCACCCGCAGGTCCTCGGCCCCGAGGAGGCCGGCGGAGGCGGGATTCAGGGACCCGAAGGCCGGCTCGCGGCCGCCCCGGCCGAGGAGGTGGTCGAGGGCGGCGCGGGCCCGCGAGCGGCATTCGTCGATCGAGGCCCGCCCCGCGCACGGCGCGGCGCAGAGGGCGAGGTCGCGGTCGGTGCAGGCGGCGGGAGCCGGGCGGCCCGGCTCCCACCGGCAGGAGGGCAGGCCGTGGACCACGGAGAGCACGCGGAGGGCCCGCTCGAGCACATGGCGCTTCGCGAAGGGGCCGTAGCAGGCCGCGCCGTCCGTGGTCGGCGTGGGGACGGAGCGGAGCGCGGGCAGCGGATCGTCGAGACCGGCCCGCAGGTAGCGGCAGGCCTCGATCTCCCGCAGCTTCCGGTTGTAGGGCGGCCGCGCCTCCTTGATGCGCTCGGCCTCCAGGAGCAGCGCTTCCACTTCCGTCGCCGTCTCGCGGACGGTCAGGCCCCTCGCGGCGGCGAGCATGCCGCATCGCGGCGACGCCTCGCGCAGTTCGGCCGTGTAGTGCGAGGCCACGCGGCGGCGGATGTCCAGGGCCTTCCCGACGTAGAGGGGGCGTCCCGCGGCGTCGAGGAACTCGTAGACGCCGGTGGCGGCGGGGACCTCCGGCAGCCGCTCCCGCGCGGCCCGCAGGGCGGCGCGCCGCGTTTCCTCGTCGGCGAAGACGGTGGCGCCGTTCCCGCCGGTCAGGCGATTGTCGACGCTCCCGGAGGCGCCCCCGGGCAGGAAGTGGAGCAGTTCGCGCGGGCCGAAGGCGGCGAGTTCCGGTTCCCGGGTGTGCCCGGTGAGAGTGAGGCGGACGGCGCGCGCCCCGTCGAGGGATTCGAGGCGCCGCCGGATCCGCGCCAGGGCCTCGTGGACCGGAAGGCCGGTGAGGTCGAGCGTCACGGGGCGGTCCTCGGGGAGGCTCACGCGACGGACCTCCCGCCGGCCGTCGGAGAGGACCACGAAGGCGCCCGTGCGGAAGAACTCCGGGGCGCCGCAGGACTGAGCCGTGGCGAGCGAGACGCCGGCGGCGAGGAAGAGGAGCGCCCGGGGCGTGTCGGACGGCACGACCACCCGTGCGCCGGCCCCGACCGCGTCGCGCAGCGCCCCGGCCACGCGGTCCGCGAGCCACGCCGCCGGTTCGGCCGCGTGGAAGAGCCGGCCGGTGACCACGATCTCGCCGGCCGGGGTGGCGAGCGCCGCGAGGAAGGCGGCGAGCACCTCGTCGCCCTTGCGGAAGAACGGCCGCACCGTGCGGGCGGGAAGCGCGATCCCGAGCCGCGGTTCGTGGACGAGGAGCCGGATGGTCATGCGGGGACCCTACCACCCGCCGGCCCCGCCTTCCGCGCGGTGGGAAGGCTGACCGGAACGCCCGCGGCCCGCGTAGGATGGGCGCATTCGCGGGAGGAGCACGTGGTCATCCCCTGTCCGGAGTGCGGCGCCCCACTGCTCGAGGTGTCAGACACCACCTCCTGCTCCGCCTGTTCGCGCAGTTTTACCGCCGGGGATCTCGTCCGGGAGGCGGCAGGTCTGGTGGACAGTGCCGGGGGGCTTTCGGTCCGGAAGGAGGCGGAGAGCCACGCGCGGGCCATGAAGCTCTGCGACCGGGCCATCGCGATCCTGACGCCGCTCCGGGAGTCCGGCCGGGACGGGCTGACGGGTCTCCTCGCCGCCGCGCACATGAACCGCGGTACGGCCCTTCGCTGGGACGCGGATCCCCGGGCCCTCGGAGACTACGACCGGGCGCTCGAACTCCTCGACCGTCCGGAGAACGCCGGCCACCACCGGTCCCTTAGGGCCGTGCTGCGGATCCACCGCGCCCTCGCGCTCGAAGGGATGGGGGAGCGGGCCCGCGCCGTGGAGGATGAACTCGACGAGGCCTGGGCGGAGGATCTCCCGCCGCTCCTTGAAGCCGGTGCTCCGGGCGCCGTCCCGATCGCCCTCGAATGCCTCGAGCTCCTGCTCGCGGGCTACACCGCCCTCGACCGGGACGCCTGCGGCCTCGAGGTGGCGGAGGAGGCCATCGATCGCCTGCCCGGCGAGCCCGGGGTCTACGATCAAGTGTCGGAGTGGCTCATGCGTCTCTCGTGGTCGGAGCGCACCTCGGAGAACCGGCGCGAGCGGACCCGCGCGCTGTTCGGCCGGATGGTCCGGTCGCACCGGCTCTTCTTCGGCGACAACGCCCGCGGAGCTTCCCTGGAAGCGCGGTTCGCCCTGGCGCTGGACCGCGCCGGCGAGGCGGTCGGTCTCCTCCGGGCGTATCGGGCCCGGTGCCCGCTCGATCCGGCCGGGGCCGCCGGCCTCGCCGAGGTCCTCGCCCTGCTCGGGGAGGCCGGGGACGCCCGGGAGGTCCTCGGCGCCGTTCCAGACCTCCTGCTCGCGGGAGCGGCCGGCGCGACCGCGGCGGAGCGGGAGGATCTCGCCCCTTACGCGTCCTGGCTCCGGGGTGAGCTTCTCGAACTCGGCCTCGGACTGTGCCTCGGCGGGCTGCGCACCGAGCTCGATCCCTGGTGCCTCGGGGAGAACCGCCGCGCGCGGGAGGCGGCCCTCGCCTGGATCGGCAGGATCGAACGGGCCGCGGGAGATCGATCGACAGCGCGGGGTGGAGGAGCGCGCGGCCCGGGAGGCGGGCGACACCGGGGCCGCCGACGCCCACCGGCGCGCGGTGGAGGACCTTCGGGCCGGTGTGCGGCGCTGGCGGCCGCGGGTCCTTTCCGCCGCCGCGAGCCTCGGCCTCCCGGCGGCGGGCAACCTGGCAATTCTCGAAGGTGAGTGGCGCGCTGGCGCGGCGGCGATCGGCTCCGGGGCGGACGGCGCGGAGGCCGCCTCCCGGCTCGCGGTGGGGCTCGTCCTCGGGTTCGCGGGACGGTGGTCCGCCGCCGCCCGGGACCGGTCCGACGGGTGGGCGCGGGAGGTCGCCGGCCCGCACTGGGCCCGGCTCGAACGGCTGAGCCGGCAGGCGCTCGCGGCGACGGGGGCCCTGCTCGCGGCGGCGAAGGGCCGGGGTTTCGGCCCTGTCGCCCGGCTCGGCATCCTGCAGGTGGTGGAGGGCGAACTCCGCTCGAAGCACTTCGCGCCCGCCGGCGGCGCGGCGATCGACGCGCTCCGTCTCCCGGAAGTCCCGCCGGATCTGCGCCGGATGCTCCGCGGCCCTCCGGCCGGCATCCTCGACCGGCTGATCGAACTGCGGGACCGGGCCGCGCGCGAGGTCCTCCGGCCGGAGGAGACGTCGGCGGGCGAGGAGGATGCCGCCGCGACGGAGGAGGTCCTGCGGCTCTCCTTTGACCCCGCCGAGGGCCTGCTCCCACTCGTCCTCACCGCCCCGCGCGGCGACCCGCCGGCCGAAATCCGGGCTAGAATCTCTCCGGGTGCTGGTGCCTGACCGTCGGAGGGACGATTCGTGAGCCGGCTGAGACGATCTCGAGGCGTGTTCCTGATGGTCATCGGCGCCGCCGGGTTCCTGCTGTGCGCGGGCGCGTCCGCCGGCGTCCTCTACGTTCGTGGGCTGCTGACACGGGGAGCGGCGGAGGTCCGGCTCGCGGCGGACACCGTCCTCGACGTCGTGGAACAGGCGGTCGCTCGCGTGGGACCGGAGATCGCCGGGGCCCGGGCCCGACTGGCGGAGCAGCTGACGGAAGAGGTCTTCGCGGGATTGCGCAGCGACCTCCGGAGGATGGGAGGCCTCCTCGAGCATGCTGCGCGGACCGCTGATGCGGCGGCGGGGATGGTCGAACTGATGGACCGTGCAGAAGACAACCGCGTGGCGATCGAGAGACTCCGGAGTCGCGCCGGCGAGCTGCGCGGTGCCGCCCGCCGGCTGGCCGATCTCCGGCTCCCGGAGGAGGCGCGCATCCGGGCGGGACCGATTCTGGCGGCGGTGGAGAGTACCCTTAAGGAGGTCCAGGGGAGTCTGGCGGGCTTCCGGCTTCGGGTGGGCGGTCTCCGCGGGCGGGTCGATCGCCTCCTCGACATCGGGGTCATTCTCGCTGTTGCCGTGATGGTCTGGATGGGGCTCGGCCAGGGCTGTCTGTTCCTCACCGGCCGGCGCATCCTGCGACGTCCGGCCGCGTGAACCGGCACGGCGGCGCGGGTGCTACGCTCACTCTTCGGTCGGGAGCGGGATGGTCTCCGCGGCATGTTGCCCGACGATGAACTCGCGGATGTTTTCAGTGCCGAACTCTGGCACGATGTTTCCGGAGACTGACCCCGGGTCAGTTCGCCGGATCGCCGGCGGAGAGGAGGAACTCGATGGCGCGGATGCGGGCCTCGCGCACCCGGGCTTTCGGCAGGCACTCCCGGAGCCAGTCCGCGGGGAACTCCCGCAGGGCGGACCACGGTGCGACACGCAGTGCCTCGCGGGTGTACTTGCGTGCGACGGCGGGGTCTTCGAGGAGCCGGGCGAGGTCAGCGGCGGAGAGGTGTTTCAGGATCCCCTGGACGACGGGGAGGAGGATCTCGCGGCCTTCCGGAAGGCGGCAGATGGCGGTCCCGCTCGGCGTGACGAAGCGGACGGTCCGCCTCACGGCGCCCTCCCGTTCGCCGCGCGGATCCACGAGAGGAGCAGGTCGCGCGTCCGACGGGCCTCCTCGGGCTCCGCATCGGGATAGGCGCGCAGGTCCTCCTCGATCTCCCGCCTGGTCCACGCGAGGAGGCGCTCCGAGAGGAGGAGGTCGTCCTGCTCGAAGACGAGGCGTTTCGCCGCCTCCGTCAGTTCGGGGTGCTTCTGCAGGACGGCGCCGATGTCGACAAGGTCGCGGGCCTCGACACGCTCCACGACGCACTGGACCTTGTCGGCGAGGTAGCGGGCCAGGCTCACGCGCTTGAGCTGCGGGACCGTGGAGGAATCCACGAGATGCGGGGCCGGCACGTCCTCGTAGTTCGAGAGGACTTCGATCGAGATGCTCCGGCCTCCGGGAAGTCCGAGAACACCACGAAACCCCGAGCCCGAGTCGTCCGGGTCCTCGATGAGGGCGAAGTCGCCCGGGAACGCCCGCTGGAGCTCGACGAGGATCGGGCGTACGTCCATCAGGGCCCGCTTCGTGTGGAGATCGATGTCGAGGGAGGAGCGGTGTCGCAGCTCCTCGAGCGCGATCGCGGAGGTTCCGGCCCAGTAACAGGTCGTCGCGATCCGCGGGCATCGCTCGACCAGGAGCCTCAACGCGTCTCGGATGAGATCCGCTTCCGTCAATTCCCGGCCTCCCGCCCCGCAGCACCCCCGGGTGCCGGGATGGTACCATAACCGGCTCCCGTGCCGCCCACCGCCAGGGCGGGAAGATTGACCCAGGGTCATTCTTCCCGGGCGGGAGAAATGACCCTGGGTCGGTTTACCCGCCCTCGGTTGGCGGGGGGTGGGCGGCGGGGGGCGTGGGACAATCGGCGGGCCATGGATGAGCGGCTCGGGAAGGTCGGCGACCGGCCCCGGTGGGTGCGGAAGGGGTCGGTGTTCGTGCGGGCGGCGCACCTGCTCGGGACGAGCGCGGTGCTCGGCGCCGCCCTCTTCGGGGTCGCCGGTGCCGCCGTCCACCCCTGGTGGATCGTCGCGGCGGCGAGCGGGGCGCTGCTCGTCGTGGCGGAGCTACTCCGCCACCCGGAACTGTGGCGGGAAGTCGCGGGGTGGGCCACGGTCGCGAAGCTGGTTCTCGTGGGCGTGGGCATCGCGGTCTCTCCCGCCGCCCCGTGGCTCCTCTCCACCGCCTTCGTGGTCGCGGTGGTGGGCGCCCACGCCCCGCGGGAGTGGCGCCACCGGAAGCTGTTCTGAACTCACCGGGAAGGTCAGCTCGTGGTTGACTTCCCCCCCGGTGCGGGGTTAGAGTGGCCGATGCGTTTCTAACGAACGGTCGTTCGATAAAGGGACTGCCATGCGGTACGCCGAGACGGGCTTCAACCTGGAGGTCGACCTCACCCGGGGGAGCGTCGAGCGCGTGCCCACGGACCCCCGGCTCACGGCGCACCACCTGGGCGGCCTCGGAACGAACGCGAAGCTCTTCTGGGATCGGGTCCCGCCCGAGGTCTCGCACTTCGACCCGGAGAACCTCCTCATCTTCGGCACCGGCCTCCTCGTGGGCACTCCCGCCCCGGGCTGCAATCGCACCGTGGTCTCCTGCATTTCGCCCCAGACGCGCCTCTTCGCGTTTTCCATGATGGGGGGCTTCTGGGGGCCGGAGCTGAAGCACGCCGGCTACGACAAGCTCGTCGTCCGCGGCCGCTCGCCGGAGCCCGTCTACCTCTGGATCCGGGACGACCGGGTCGAGATCCGGGAGGCCCGCCACCTGAAGGGCCTCGGCTCCCTGGAGACCGCCGAGGCGATCCGCCAGGAACTCGGTGAACCCCACGCCCAGGTCGCCTCCATCGGCCTCGCCGGGGAGAACCGCGTCTTCTTCGCCTCCATCGAGCAGGGCAAATCCAGCGCCAGCCGGTGCGGGGTGGGCGCGGTCATGGGCGACAAGAACCTGAAGGCCGTGGCCGTCCGCGGGTCGAAGGACGTCTACATCGCGAAGCCGGCCGAGTTCCTCGAGATGTGCAACGAGGCGCTCGCCTTCATCAAGGTCCGGGCGAAGAGCCCGATCCCCGGGGTCATGCCGATCCTCGCCGGCCTCGGGTCGCCACAGGAGATGGCGATCCACGACGAGAAGTGGCACACCGAGAACTTCGCGTGGGGCAACGCCCGCGTCCGCCGCAAGGGCTTCTGGACGAAGGACGTAGCCGAGCAGTGGACGGGCACGATGGAGACGATGCGGACGCGCCTCCTCTCCTGCCACAACTGCCCCATGAAGTGCGGCGCCGCGATCTCCGTCGACACCCGCCTCTGCTCCTACATGATGAAGTGCTTCTCGAAGCTCACCTACACGATGGGCGCGTTCTCCGACCTCGACTTCGGCCTGCGGATCGCGCAGAAGGCCACCGAGCACGGCGTGGACGCGTTCTCGGCTCCCCAGACGATGGCCTTCGCCCTCGAACTCCTGGAGGCCGGGATCCTCACGGACGCCGACTTCCCCGGGATGCCCGCCGACAATGAGGGGCGCTTCTACTGGCTCCTCGACCGGATCGTGCGGCGCGAGGGCATCGGCGACGTCCTCGCCGACGGCACGTACTGGGCCGCGCAGCGGATCGGCAAGGGCGCCGAGGCCTTCGCCCACAACAACATCAAGAAGACGGAGCAGCTCCCGCTCAAGCTCGGGATGCTGAACCCCATCTACTTCCTCATGTACTGCACGGGGGAGAAGGCCAACATCACGCAGATCGAGGGGAACTACCCGCAGGCCCCCTTCGCCACGCGGGAGGAGCGCGAGGCGTTCGTGAAGGACTGGCCTCAGGTCCCCGACGAGCGGTTCAAGGAGTGGTTCGTCGAGTGGGAACTGCGCGGCGAGAAGTCGATCCCGCAGTACCCGCCGCCGGACGCCACCTGCGAGATCGTCAACTGGCAGGAGAAGATGCACTACGTGGATGACGCCACCGGCATGTGCGCCGGCCTGTCCTCGTTCCCCCTGAAACCTCCCTTCCACATCCACATCCTGCCGAAGCTGATCTCCAGCGCCTCGGGGCTCGACCTCGACGAAACCGGACTCAACCAGGTCACGAAGCGCAACCGCACGCTGGTCCGGGCCAACAATCTCCGGCGCGGCCTCACGCGGGAGGACGAGAAACCGCCCGAGGACCACTGGAAGAACCGCTTCCCCGAGCTGGAGAAGCAGCTCCTCGACGAGTACTACCGGTTCAAGGGCTGGAACCTCGACGGTGTGCCGACTCGCGAGACCCTCGCGGAGCTGGACCTCGGATATGTCACCGAGGACCTCGTGAAACGCGGGATCCTGAAGGACGAGGGCGCGGGGGTGACGCCGTGAAGTCCGAGAAACGAAAGAAGGTCGTCAAGACCATCCGGATCGACGTGGACAAGTGCAACGGCTGCCGGGCCTGCGAGGTGATCTGTTCGGCGCTCCATGCGAAGCCGAAGTACAGCAGCAACAACCCAGCGCGCTCACGGATCCGCGTGACCCGCGACCCGCTCTCGAACCTCTACCTCCCCGTCTACGCCGGCGACTACACCGCCGCGGAGTGCGCGGGCCGCGACCGCTACGTGATCGACGGCAAGGAATACGGCGAGTGCGCCTTCTGCCGTGCTTCCTGCCCGTCGCGGGAGGCCTTCAAGGAGCCCGACTCCGACCTGCCCCTGAAGTGCGACCTGTGCGAATCGGATCCCACGATCGAGGTCCCGATGTGCGTCCAGTGGTGCCTCGCGGAGGCCCTCACGTTCGAGGTGCGCGAGGAGGAGGTCGAGGAGGAGCCGAAGCCCGAGGACGTCGACGCCGGCCTCACGGCGCTCGCCGACCGGCACGGCTGGGACAAGGTCGCCGATGCTCTCCGGCGCCTCGCGAAGGACGGCGGATCGTGAGCGAACTCGAGACGATTGCCCCCTTCGCCGAGATCGTCGAGGAGATCCGGAAAGCCGGCGGCGAGGCCTACAGGTACTGCTACCAGTGCGGGAAGTGCGACGTCGTCTGTCCGTGGAACCGCGTGCGGGACTTCAGCATCCGGAGGATCGTCTGGCAGGCGACGCTGGGCGTCCCCGACATCGAGCAGGAGGACCTCTGGCGCTGCACGACCTGCGGCTCCTGCCCCTCGCACTGCCCCCGCGGGGTCGAGCAGATCGAGGTGGGCGTGGCCGTCCGGCGGGTCGCCGCGGGCTACGGCGCTTATCCGGACTCCGTGAAGCCGATCCGCGGCGTGACGGCGAGCCTCGGCGCGGAGGGGAACCCGCTCCATGAGCCGCGGGCGAAGCGGACCTCCTGGGCCGAGGGCCTCGGGGTGAAGCCCTTCGAAGAGGGGATGGAACTCCTCTGGTTCGTCGGCTGCTACCTCTGCTACGACCCGCGGATGAAGAAGGTGGCGCGCGCGACGGCGAGGCTCCTTTCGCGCGCCGGCGTGGACTTCGGCATCCTCGGCGAGGAGGAAAGCTGCTGCGGCGAAAGCATCCGAAAAGCCGGGCAGGAGGAGGTCTATCGGGCACTGGCGAAGCGGAACATCAGGACCTTCATCGACCGCGGAGTGAAGAGGATCCTCGTCTCCTCCCCCCACTGCTACCACACGCTGCGAAACGAGTATCGCGAGTTCATGGTCCACTTCGATGTGGTCCACGTCGCCGAGTACCTGAAGGAACTGGTCGACGGTGGTCGGCTGAAGCTCGACGCGGCGTTCCCGAGGACGGTCACCTGGCACGACCCCTGCTACCTCGGGCGCCACAACGGCGTCTACGACGCGCCGCGCGAGGTCCTCGGGAAGCTCGCGGGGCTTCGCCTGGTGGAGATGCGCGACACCCGCCGGGAGAGCCTCTGCTGCGGCGGGGGCGGCGGCCGGATCTGGATGGAGACGCCGAAGGAGGAGCGGTTCTCCGACCTCCGCGTGGCCCAGGCGAAGGCCGCGGGCGCCGAGGTCCTGGCCACGGCCTGCCCCTACTGCATCACGAACTTCGAGGAGAGCAGGCTCGCGATGGGGGAGGGCGAACCTCTCGAGGTCCGGGACATCACCGAGATCCTCCTCGAGGCGCTCACGGGAGGCGACGCATCATGAGCGCCCCCCGCGAGCGGATCGGCGACGTGATGGTCCTCGGCGGCGGGATCAGCGGGATCCAGGCCGCGCTGGACCTCGCCTCCTCGGGCTTCAAGGTCTTCCTCGTGGAGCGCGCGCCGACGATCGGCGGGAAGATGAACGGGCGCCGACGATCGGCGGGAAGATGGCCCAGCTCGACAAGACCTTCCCCACGAACGACTGCTCGATGTGCATCGAGTCGCCGAAGTTCATCGAGTGCGACCGCCACCCCAACATCGAGATCCTGACGTACACCGAGGTCGACGCCGTCGAGGGCCGCGCCGGGGACTTCGAGATCGCCGTGACCCGCAAGGCGCGGTTCGTGAACGAGGAGCTCTGCACGGGCTGCACGGTCTGCGCCGAGTACTGCCCGATCCCCGTCCCCGACCCGTTCAACCAGGAACTGTCGAGCAACAAGGCGATCCACATCTACTTCTCGCAGGCCGTGCCGCTGGTCCCCTACATCGACGGCCGCTGCCGGTTCCTCGAGGACCGCAAGTGCACGATCTGCGCGAGCGTCTGCAAGAACAAGGCCATCGACCTGAACCAGAAGCCGCGGAAGGAGACCCTGAAGGTCGGGGCCGTCGTCCTCTCCCCGGGCTACGGGGTCTTCGACCCGCGCCCGCGCGGCGACTACGGCTACGGGCGGTACGCGAACGTCGTCACGAGCCTCGACTTCGAGCGCCTCCTTTGCGCCACCGGCCCCCACGAGGGCGAGATCCTGCGCCCCTCCGACCACCGGCACCCGCACAAGATCGCGTGGATCCACTGCGTCGGCTCGCGCCAGATCCACGAGGGGGCGCATAGCTACTGCTCCTCGGTCTGCTGCTCCTACATCCAGAAGCAGGTGATCCTCTCGAAGGACCACGACGCGGGAACCGAGGCGGTCATCTTCCACAACGACATCCGCTCCTTCGGGAAGGACTTCGAGCGG
>JALOQY010000416.1 GCA_025459285.1 Planctomycetota bacterium
AGAGGGTGAGCAGAGATCCCGCGCGGTCTCGTTGTCGGCCCCGGTGCGGCCGGAGAGGCGTTCGGTGGCCGGGACCGACGCCCGCGCCGGGGCCGAAAACCCTTCGGGCCGGGGTGATCCGCTTCGCGGCGCGTCGTCGCTCCTGGCGCCACTCGCGGCCGACCCCGGCGCGGCTCGCGGGGGATCATTGCCCACGCTCTGAAACCTCTCCCGGGGGGCCGCTACGGGAGGACGACCTCCGCGGGGACGGCGGTGATCGTGAAGGCGCAGGAGAACGCGTCGTTGCCCGGATCGGGATCGAGGTCGAGATCGGCCAGGGCGAGCACCGCGTCCCGTTCCCCGGAGGGCATGCCGAGAGTCTCCAGCCAGTCGACGAACGCCACCGCGGGGATGGCCAGACCGAGGACGCCGGTCACCGAGCCGGAGGTCATCGTGCCCCGCAGGAGCGCCGACACTTCAAAGGGCACCGTGAAGCCGGCGAACTCGAAGGACTCGCCGGTCATCGCGACGTCGAACTGGCCGCCGGAGGCGACGGGGGACGGGCCGCGCCGCTGCGGGAACCCGTCGATGGGGGAGGGAGCCTGGGTGAGCCGGAAGACCTCGTAGCCGAGGAAGTTGTCGAGTGGGTTCCCGTCCTCGTCCTGCCCGTTCGCGAAACCGAACCACACCTCCGGATCGGTGTCGAAACTCTCGATGGCCCAGAGCCAGAGCACCGCGTGAGTGGGACGGTCCACGACCGCGCCGTCCAGCGCCGCCTGCAGATCGAACCCGGCCCCATCCAGGTGGAGGTCGACCGCCGCGAGCGCGTTGTCCGGCGAGAGATCGCCGTCGAAATCGAAGGAACTCGCCGGAGCGGTCACGGTGGCGGCCGAGATCGCATAGACCGCGTCCCGCGCCGTGGTTCCCGGAACGAGCCGTGTGCCAAGCGCCTTCGCCGCCTTCGCGTAGCCCTTGAGCTTGCCGGAAGCCGGCATCTCCGGGGTCACTTTCGCGAGCGCCTTGTCCACCTTCGACAGGGCCTTCGCCGCCGCCGTGTCGCCGCCGCCGGCGTCCGCCGCGAGGCCGGCGCGAGCCGCGTCGATGTCCGCGGCGTAGAGATCGACGAGATTCGCGAGCCGGGCGTTCAGCAGCGCGTCGCCCGGGAAGGACTTCTCGAGGCTCTTCGCCACCTTCGCCATCCCGCCGAGCTCCGCCGCGTAGGAGGACTCGAGCTTCGGGCTCTCCATGGATCCGATGGTCTTCACGGCCAGCTTCACGAGCTTTCCGGCCGCGGGGTCCGCCTGCCCTTCGACGCGGACGCGCTCGAACTGGTTGCGGAGCCGGCCGCTGTAATCGGAGAAGCCGATGGCGGCCGAGGGGAGGGCGGATACGCCGAGCACGAACAGGGCGACGATCGTTCTGCGCAGGGTCATCTGGATACCTTCGAAGGGGGTCAGCGGTTCACGGACATCCCACTGTAACACGGAACGGCGGCGGTAGGAGCAAAGCGGGTTCCCGCCGCCCCCGGCGGAAAATTCCGATTTTTCCGTCACCGCGAGCCGCGGGCCGCGACCTGTTCCCGCGGAGCGGAGGCACGGATGAACGCGGCGATCCTGATCTTCACGATGCTGGCGGCGGGAGCGGACCTCGGCACGCTGGCCAAGGCGCTGCGGGCCAGGGACCCCGCGGTCCGCGAGGAGGCGGTGCGCGAGTTGGGACGGGTCCCGGGGCGCCCGAGCCTCCGGCTCCTTGTCGAGGCCCTCGGCGACGAGGAGCCGAGCGTCCGCGACTCCGCCGAGGCCCTCATCCGGGAGCGCCGCGCGGTGGAGGATCTGGAACTGCTGCGCACCGTCGGACTCGACCATCGCTGTCCCGTGGCCCGCCGGGTGGTGCTCGCCGTCGTGGCCGACTCGGGCGCGGGGTTTGCCCCGGAGGCCGTCGAGCGGGCGCTGCTGGACCCCGACCCCGGGGTGCGTGAATCTGCCGCCAGACATGTTTTCAAGGTTTCGGGTATTCGGGGCATTCCCATGCTGGCGGCAGCCGCACTCCGGGGCCGGGAAGGGCGCCCGCGCGCCGCGGCGCTTGCGGAACTCGATCGACTCGCGGACGAGGAGGCGCGGGCGCTGGCCCTCCGCCTGCTCGACGACCCGGAGATGGAGCCGCGCTCCGCGGCGGTGGCGGTCCTCGGCCGGGCGCCGGGGGACGCGGCGCTTCCGGTTCTCAGCCGGGCCCTGGCGGACCCGTCGTGGTCGGTGCGGGTCGCGGTCTATTCGGTCCTCGCCCGGCGCCGGGAGCCGTCCGCGGTGCCGGTGCTGATCCGGGCTCTCGGCGGGGAGCGGGGCCGCCTCCGGGACGAGGCCGGCGCGGCCCTCTCCGCGATCACCGGGGTCGGGCTCCCCCCCGACCCCCGGGCGTGGGCGGAGTGGTGGGAGCGCGAGAAGGACCGGTTCACGCCGCCCCCGGAGCCCGCCCGCGCGGCGGCCGGGGAGGACGCGAGTGCCGCGTCGTTCCACTCGATCCCCGTGCGCTCGGAGTGCATGGCATTCCTCCTGGACCGGTCCGGCTCCATGCGCGACGCGCTGGCGCGGGGGGACCCGATCACCAAGGCGGCCCTGGTGGAGCAGGAACTCGCGATGACCTTCGGCCGCCTCGAGCCGCCGGCTCGGTTCCACCTCATCGCGTTCAGCGGCGGCGCCGAGTCCTTCACCCCCCGACCCGTGGTCGCGAGCCCCGCGGCGCGCAAGGCGGCGCTCGACTGGTTCGAGGACCGGCCGGTCCGCGGCCCGACGAACCTCTTCGCGGCCCTGGCCCTCGCCCTCTCGTGCGAGGACGTGGACACGCTCTTCGTCCTCACCGACGGCGCGCCCTCGGCGGGGGAGTACCGCACGCAGGCCTCGATCCTCGCGGCGGTCGCCGATCTGAACCGGTGGCGGCGGGCCGCGATCCACACGGTGGAGGTGGGACACGAAGCCACCGGTCGCCGCTGGGAGAAGTTCCTCCCGAAGCTCGCCGCGGCGAACGGCGGCATCCATGTGCGGAGGTGACCCCCGTGGCGCGGTGACGTCTCCGGCCGGCATGCCCCGGGTGGCGAGAGTGGAACCGGGGCCGGAGGTGGAGGAACTCGAGCTGGTTCATCTCCCGGAATGCGTCCTCGACGTGGTCCTGGCCCCGGTTGGTGCGGATTGTGGAGTGTAGGGAAAATACTTCCGGTTTGACGGGGGTCTGACGGGAGGGGGTGCCGCCTCTTTTCGGGAGAGAGAGAGGAGGCGGAGATGAAGAAGAGGACGGAGAGGGGAGAGGCGCCGTAACCGTTCGGCGAACCCCACCTTTCGCGAGTCGGCGCGACATGCGACATTGGCGCGTTCTTCAGGGAGGTGGTGGTCCCCGTGGCAGGGAGCGTCACAGACCCTCCCCTGCTTGACGAGGCGGGTTTCCGCGCCGAGGCGGGGCGAAGCGTCATCACCCGCGCCAACTCCGCGGTGAGAGGGCGCTCTCGAGCTGACCACCCGGGAACCCGGCGTGAACCGCGACTGCCGAACGGTCACCGGATCCGAGGACGAAGTCGTCTCAACGCGTTGAATGCCGGCCGCCGGTCGCCGGGGGCTCCCGGCAGCGTGAAGGTCTGCCGCGACGGGCTGCTGGCAGGTATTCCTTGGACCGGATCGTGCGTGGGGGGAGAACAGCGGCGATGCGGGTCGCCCTGTTCGTGCCGTGCTTCGTGGACCTCTTCGCCCCCGGGACGGCGATGGCGGTGG
>JALOQY010000417.1 GCA_025459285.1 Planctomycetota bacterium
GGCGACGCCCGTGGACGGCCTCGCCGGGAACCGCACCGAGGAGGACCTGCCGGCCCGCACCGTGACCGTCGTGCTCCCCGCCGGACGGTGGGCCCTGCCTCTCGCCCGTTGCGCCATCGCGGTGCGGACGGGCGGCGGGACACTCCTCGCCGAGGGGGTCACCGACGAAGCGGGCCTCGCGGACCTCCCGCTCCCGCGGTCCTCCGCTTCCCTCGCGGGCCGCGTGGTCGAGGTCGAGGTCACGCTCCCCGACGGCCCGCCGGTGCGGCGGATGGCGACGGTCCTGACGGCCCCCGAAGTCCGCGGGCGCCTCCCGGACCCGCTCGTCGTGGGCGAGGACGGCCGGGTCGTCCCCGGCCGCTGGTGGTTCCTCCCGGCCGACGTGCAGGCGGACTCGACGGCCTCCGCCTCGCCCGCCCCCTCCGGGCGGTGATCGCGCCGGCGGATCCCTCCCCCTCCCTGTGACCGCGGCCCGACCCTCGACCGGGTGGCGGCGGCAGGGTCGAGGGCGCCCGCAGGCCCGGGAACCCCGGCGCGGGCGACCGGCGGGGCGCGTCAGCGGTCCGCTTGTCCGCGCGCCTCGGAGGGCCCCGGGAGCACCGGCGGCAGGTCCCCGAAGTCCGGATCGCAAGGAAGGCTCCGCGGCAGCACCCCCGCGGGAAGCACGACCGACACCGCGTCCGTCGTGACCTCGACCTCCACGCGCGACCCGGGCGGGCGACGGACCCCCTCCGGGAGGCGAACCTCCGCCCGGCCGTACTCCACGCCGACCGCGTCGCTCGCCCCCTCGCTTCCGAAGAGCACGCGCACGCGGACGTTCCCGATCGGCGGGAGCGAGTACTCCCCGGCCGGGACCTCGCCCGGGTCGATGCGCTCCGCGCCGGTGCGTGCGAAGTCGAAGCGGAGCGGGTCTTCCTCGAAGGGCGGAACCGTGAAGAACCACATGGGGAAGGGGAAGGCCACGAAGCTCACGAGGTAGCCGGCGCCCCATGCGACCATCCCCGGGCCGAGAAGGAGGCCCACCAGCCAGCGATCATCTCCGTCGGCCAGGAGAATCGGGGAGAGCACGAGACCGATCACGGCGCCGATGGGTGCGCCGACGAAGCACACGGCCGCGGCAGCCGGGGCGAGAGCCTTGTCCTCGAGGCTCCATCGCAGGTTCTTGTCGACCTCCACCGACCGGACCGCGCCGGGGGTGGCGAACCGGACGATCCGCGCCACCCGGACATCGAGGCCACCGGCTCCATCCGACTCGCGCACGGCGACCCGGAGGTCGACCGTATCTCCCGATGGCCCGGGCGGAGCCGTCGCGGGGCCTTCCTCGACCCAGAACGTCTTCTCCGTCGCACAGGCGGAGACGCCGAGGGCCAGGAGGACGCAGAGGACCCGCAGTCCCGACATGACGGGCGATCCTACCAGGCGCGCCGCCCACGCCCACACCCGATCTCCGCGCCTGAAGGACCGGAGTCTTCCGGTCTCCAATTCGGGGAAGAACGACCCAGAGTCGGTCTTCCCGCCCGCGGCCGCGATCGGAGCGGATGCGGGTTGACGACTTGCCGGCGTCCCCGGGTCGCCCGTCTGGCGTGAAGCCGGCTCCTCAGCGCGGTGCTTCCGGGTCTTCTTCCTCGGGCCAGACCTCCTCCAGCCACTCCTCCTCCGGGTCCACGCCGGCCGCCAGGAGCTCCAGCGCGACCTCTTCGTCCTCCTTCACGGTGACACGCGCCAGCCGCCACTCGGTGGAGCCGTCGGTCGTCGTCGCCTCGAAGCGCACCTCGCACTCGCCCGGCGGCACGTGCACGAAGACGACCTGCCCGTCCTCGTCGGTGCTGGGGGGGCAGTGCTCGGAATTCGACCAGCTCGGCAAGACGAGCCGCCCGGACACCGGACGGCCCGCTCCGTCGATGAGGCGCACGTGGAGCGTGCCACCGTCGGTCAGCGCCACCCGGAGGGGCTCGTCGGACGGCACCGGCACGCCGTCGAGGACGGCCCCTGCCAGGTCGTCGGCGTCGATCGCGACCCGATACTCGCCCGCGGCGAGGCCGGTCATCACGCAGCACCCCTGCCCGTCCGTGCCCATCATCCCGTTGCGGGGGCCGTAGGCGAAGACGTGTGCGCCGCCCACCGGGCTCCCGTCCGCGGCCCGGACGACGAGGACGACGAGCTTCTCACCGAGCGAAAGCCGGACGTCGAGGCCGCCCGTGTCCCGTCCCGGCTCGGCCGCGACCTTCGCGCGCGCGCCGACGAATCCCACCGCCCGGACGTCCAGTTCGTGCTCGCCGGCCGTCACGCCCTCGACCCTGAAGCTCCCGTCACGGCCGCTGACGGCGACCTCCCGATCCTGCCGGTCGAGGGAGATCCTCGCCAACGGGACGGGTTCGCCCGTCTCCGACACGGTCACCATCCCCGACAGGGACCCGGTGCGTTCGAGGACGATCGTGAAATCCGGCGTGCCGGCCTCCACTCCGTCCACGGCCCTCGCGGCGAAGCCCTCCGCCGAGACGAGGAGCCGGTGTGAACCGGGCGAGAGGCCCGCGAGCGTGAAGGTCCCGTCGCCGGCCGAGACGGCGCGAGAGGCCCCCGGATGCTGGAATGGCACGGCCCGCCACGCCGGGTCCGCGGGCCACGGCTTCGTCCACGCCTCGACCTCCACCGCGGCCCCGGCGACCACCGCCCCGGCCGCATCGAGGATCCGCCCGCGGATGGACTCACCGGCGTCGAGCCTCACGTCCACCGTGATCGACCCTCCGGCCACGACCTCGACGCCGGCGCGCCGGAAGGGCGCATGGCCGTCCGCGACGACCCAGAGCACGTACTTCCCGGTCGCGAGACCGGTGACCCGCGGGGAGCCGTCCGGGCCGGTCCCCGACGGGAACTCGACGGAGTCCGGAGCGCGGGAGATCTCCCCGGACGCCCTCTCGGCAGTCGCCTTCGCCCGGGCTCCGCGGACGGGCGTCCCCTCGGGCGACGTCACCGCGGCGACGATCACCCCGCCTCGGTCGAGGACGATGTCGGGGGCGAAGGTCCTGTGGCCCGGCTCGGTGCGCGCGCGGACCTCCGGCTCCCCCACGTACTGCTCGTGACCCGCGGAGATCGTCCACTCCCGGGCGTCGAGGGCCGGCAGGAGATAGCGGCCGCCCCCGTCGGTGCCGACCTGCTCCGCGGCCCGCCCGGCGACGGCGGCCCGGACCCACGCCCCCCCGATCGGATTCCCGTCGGCATCCACGACCCTCCCGGTCAGGCCCGGCTCGGCCCGCAGCACGACGGGTCCGGGCGGCTCCGTGATGCCGGAGACGGCGATCCTCACCTCGATCCTCGCATCCGCGTAGCCCGCCGCCGTGATCTCGACCGCGAGCCGGCCGGGCGCGAGGTCCGTGACGAGGAAGGTCCCGTCCGCGCCGGTCGAGCACCCCTTCAGGGCGATGCGGATCCCGGCGCCCCGCACCGGCGCTCCCGCCTCGTCGACCACCCGGCCGCGAAGGGTGCAGCCCGGACCGGGCGCGCCCGCCACCACCGGAGACGCGGCCCTCGGTTCGGCGGAAGCCGGCGGCTCGGCTGCCGGCGGGCCCGGTCCGGCCGCGGGCGGCGGTGCGCTTCGCACGAGGCAGGCGACGATCACGGCGGCGGTGACGGCTCCGAGGACGAGCATCCATCGACGCATGGCGATCTTCCTGCCGCTGCCCGGCGGCGCGGGTCTCGCTCAGGGTACCACGCGGTTCCGGCGTGCCACCGAACAC
>JALOQY010000418.1 GCA_025459285.1 Planctomycetota bacterium
CGGAAGGAGGAGTGGGCGCGCGCCGGCCTGGCTGCCGAGTTCCTGACGCACGACGAGGCCGAGGCCGACCTCTGCCGGCGCCGGTACCTCGGGAACGCCGTCGTGGCGAACCCCCGGGACATCCGCTTCCGGTCCACCGATTCCTACCCGCGCTCCTCGCTCGCCGCGCCGGTCTATGCCATCGCCCGACGGACCGGGATGGTCTTCGTCGAGGGCGGCGACCTCCGGCGGTACGAGGCGACGAGGACGCTCCGGAACCTGAACTACGGGATCGACGGGTTCCTTTCGGGCCACCGGTGGGAGGACGTGCTCCGGACCCGCGACCGGATCGCGGCGGAGACGAAGCGCCTCGACCTCGGGGAGCGGCCCCACCTCGCCCTCCTCGGCGGGGGGCACAACATCCCCTGCACCTTCTTCATCGCCTCGGCCTTCCCGGAGGCGGAGTTTCCGAAGGTCACCTTCCCCGAAGGGTCGGTCACCCACGCCGACGCCTCCGTCTACCCGAACCTCGACGACGACCCGGAGATGGAGGCCTGCGTCGGGCGGCTCCCGGGCAACACCGACGAGATCACCGCGGCGATCGCCCGGACGATCTTCCGCGAGGAGATGGAGGACCGGGAGAAGCTCCGGGCGAACCGGGCGCTCCTCGTCTTCGGCCCGTGGGCCTCGGAGCGGGACAAGCCGGGCGAGCCGACCTTCGCCGAGGAGACCGCCGCGGAACTCACGGCGGCGGGCGGGTACGACTGCCGCTCCTTCACCGGCTCCTCGTGGGGCCGCGACTTCATGGAGCACATCGGCTCCGCGCGGATCTTCTTCGCCAACGATTTCGGATACCACAACGCCGCTTTCGGCTGGTCGAGCTACGCCCACAAGGGCTTCAAGGGCCCGGAGACCAACTACAACACCCAGCTCTTCCCGACCGTGTTCGACGCCGGATACCTCGTCGCCTCCTCCAACGGCTGTGCCACCTGCGACGACAAGAACCGGGACAACCTGCACTACGGCGGGAACTCGCTCCCCGCGGGGCTCCTCTTCCTCCGCAACGGCGCGATGGGTTTCTTCGGGATGCCGCACGCCGCGCTCGCCGAGATCACGACTCCGCTCGTCGCGATCGCCTCGGGAATGACCCTCGGCGAGGCGATGCGCAAGCACCTGGACGACCGGATCTCGAACCCGGAGCAGGGCGGGCTCTTCGGGCCGCCCTCTGGCTGGCGGGCGGAGATCCCGGGCTTTGACGCGATGCCGAAGACCCACCCGCTCCTCTACCCGCTCACGAAGCAGGACGCGCTGGTCCTGCTCGGGGACCCGCAATCGCGCCTGGATCCGCCGCCGTCGGGGAACTACCTCGACCTCGCGCGGGGGGCCGGGGAGTTCCTCGTGGCCGGCGCGAAGGACGAACTTCGCGGGCTCAACCTCACCGGGGAGACCGCTGCCGAGGCGGCGTACGGCCAGTCCACGGCCGGCGCGGCGATCTTCCTCGCGCGCCTCTCCGAGGCCACGGGGGAGAAGCGGTTCCTCGACGCCGCCCTGCGTGCCGGGGAGTTCGTGGCCGCGGCGACCGAGACGGACGACGACCGGGTGCCGGGGCTCTTCGTCGGCGACTCCGGGAAGGGGCTCCTCTGCCTCGACCTCGCCCGGATCACGGAGGAAGCGGAGTGGACCGGTCGGGCCCGATCGATCGCGCTCCACTTCGCGCCGGACTGGACGTACGCGAAGAACGGCCAGCCGTACTGGATGACCGACCTCTACATGGGCGCGGCGGGCCACCTGCTCTTCCTGCTGGAACTCAGCCGGGTGACCAGGGACCCCTTCGTCCTCGCCGAGGCGCGGCGGGCTGGTGACTTCCTCCTCCGGTGGGCCGAACCGACGGGCGAGGGCACCGTCTGGTGGTCCATGGAGCCGTGGGGTCCGGGGAAGGGGACGCACTACCTCGGCGTGGCCCACGGCGGCGCGGGTATCGCGATCGCGCTGGCCGCGCTCGGCGCCGCGACGGGGGAGAGGAGGTACACGGAGTGCGCCGAGGCCGCGGCGAAGGCGATCATCGACCGTGCGGTGCCAGCGGGGGCGGGAGCGTCGTGGTGGGCGAAGTACACCCCCGAGCCGTCCCAGATGAAGTACCAGTGGTGCCACGGGTCGCCGGGGATGCTGCTCCTGTTCACACGCCTCTTCGCGGCGACCGGGAAGGACCTCTACCGCGAGTGGGCGGCGAAGGCGGCGGTCACCGCGGCGAAGCCCGGGAAGTTCTACCGCTCCGACATGAGCCTCTGCCACGGCCCTCCGGGGAACGGCGACGTCTTCCTGGAGGCGTACGAGGTGTTCGGCGACAAACGGTATCTCGAGATCGCAATGGACCACGCCGAGCACTGCCGCCGCCAGGGCCTCGTGACGAAGCGAGGCTTCGACTGGTGGGGGGCCAACCGCTCCTACATGAACGGCGTGGCGGGCGTGGGCCACTTCTTCCTGCGGATGGCCTCGCCCGGAAAGTACCGTCCGGCACTGATCGCCAAGTAGCGAAAGGGAAGACCGCATGGCGCACATCACGAAGGTCCCGCTGCTCCGCCACCTGCGCTCCGAGCCGAGCCGCCACGTCCTCCACTTCCGGAGGGGGCGGCTCGTCCGGAGCGGACGGGGCGTGGCCTACTGGTTCCGGCCGCTCTCCGCGAGCATCGCCGAGGTGCCGTGCGACGACCGCGATCTCGCGTTCCTCTTCCACGGCCGGACGAGCGACTTCCAGGACGTGACGGTGCAGGGCGTCATCACCTGGCGGGTGAAGGACCCCGAGGTCATCGCCCGGCGTGTGGACTTCTCCATCGACCCCCTGCGGGGCGCCTTCCTCGGCACGCCGCTGGAGCAGATCGCCCAGCTCATGAGCCAGCTCGCGCAGCAGTTCGCGTGGGACTACCTGATCCGCACGCCGCTGCGCGCGGTCCTCGCCGAGGGGCTCGTGCAGATCTGCGAGCGGATCCGCGAGGGGCTCTCGAACCACGCGCCGCTCGCGGCCATGGGGCTCGAGGTCGCCTCCGTCCGCGTCTCCGGCGTGGCGCCGACCCCGGATCTCGAGAAGGCCCTGCAGACGCCGACGCGGGAGGCGATCCAGGAGGAGGCCGACCAGGCGGTGTTCAAGCGCCGCGCTCTCGCGGTGGAGAAGGAGCGGGCGATCCAGGAGAACGAGCTGCAGAACCGGATCGAGATCGCCCGCCGGGAGGAGGGGCTCATCGCGCAGGAAGGCCAGAACGCTCGGCGCAAGGCGACGGAGGCCGCCGACGCGGGACGCATCGAGGCGGAAGCCGCCGGCGCGCGCCGCCGCATCGAGGCCGCGGCCCAGGCCGAGTCCCTCGCCCTCGTCGAGCAGTCGCGGAACGTCGCCGAGCGCGCGCGCATCGACATCTTCCGCGATCTCCCCAGCGCGGTGCTCCTCGGCCTGGCGGCCCGGGAGATGGCCGGCAAGCTCCAGAGCATCGATCACCTGAACCTGACGCCGGACCTCCTCGGTCCGCTCCTCGCGAGGCTCGCCGAAGCGGGCGCGGAGAGGCTCGAGGCCAGGCCCCCGGCCCCGCCGCCGCCCCCGCCGCCGCGTCCCGAGAGGAAGCCGCCAAAGTAGGGAAGGGCCGGCCATGGAACGATCGTCCCGGCGCGCCCCGGCACGAGGGAGGGCCGTGCAGCCGCGCGCCATCGTCATCACCCGGAAGACGGAGTACGAGCTGCTCCTCGAGCGTCACGGGACCCCGCA
>JALOQY010000419.1 GCA_025459285.1 Planctomycetota bacterium
CCCGGCCGCTCCCCGAGCCGTTCCTCGTGCTGGCCACCCAGAACCCCGTGGAGCTCGAGGGCACGTACCCGCTCCCGGAGGCGCAGATCGACCGCTTCCTCCTGAAGGTCGTCGTGACCTACCCGACCCGGGAGGAGGAGAAGAAGATCGTCGCCCGCATGTCCTCGACGCGCCCGCTGCCCGCCGTGAAGCAGGTGGCCACGAGCGAGCAGGTCTTCGCGGCCCGCGAGCTCCTCGACGAGGTCTATGTGGACGACAAGGTCCTCACCTACCTCGTGGACCTCGCCTTCGCCACCCGGCGGCCCGCGGAGGCCGGCCTGCCGGACCTCGAGCACCTCATCCTCTACGGCATCTCGCCGCGCGGCTCGATCGGCCTCACGAAGTGCGCCCGGGCGTTCGCGTTCCTCGAGGGCCGGGGCTTCGTGACGCCGAACGACATCAAGTCGGTGGCGATGGACGTGCTCCGCCACCGGGTGATCATCACCTACGAGGCGGAGGCCGAGGGGATCACGGCGGAGAAGGTGATCCAGCGGGTGCTCGACGAGGTCAAGGTGCCCTGAGCGACGGAGCCCGGATGGACGATGATCGCGACGAAGAGCTCGAGGAACTCCTCGCGGAGGTCCGGCGAATCGACGTCCAGAGCCGCCGTCTCGTCCTGAACCTCCTCCGCGGGCGCTACAACGCCATCTTCCGCGGCTCGGGCCTCGAATTCCACGCGGTGCGGGAGTATGCCGAGGGCGACGACCGGCGGCTCATCGACCCCAACGTGAGCGCGCGCACCGGGCGGCCCTTCGTCAAGACCTTCAAGGACGAGCGCGAGAAGACGGTGATGTTCCTCGTGGACCTGTCGGCGTCCATGTCCGCCGGCTTCGGGGTCTATTCCCCCCGGCAGGCCGCCGCGCGGGTGTGCGCGTGCCTCGCGCTGACCGCCAGCCGCAACAACGACAAGGTCGGCTTCGTCGGCTTCAGCGGGGGAGTGGACAGGTACCTCCCGGCCAAGAAGAGCGTCGGTCACGTGCTCCGGATCGTGCGCGACTGCCTCGCACTCCGCGGCGGGAGCCCCCGGTCCGCCCCGGGCCTCGCGCTGGAGTTCGCGGCGCGGATCCTCCGGCGCCGGGCGATCGTGTTCCTCGTCTCCGACTTCCTGGCCGATGGCTGGCAGGAGTCGCTCGCCCTCTGCGCGCGCCGCCACGATCTGATCGCGATCCGGATCCTGTCCCCCGAGCTCACGCCCGCCGGCGCGGCGGAGCCCGCCGAGGGTCTCCTCCGGGTTCGCGACCCCGAGACGTCCCGCGAGGCGGTGGTGGATTTCGGCAGCCCGCGCGTGCGCGCCGTATTCGCCGAGCGGGTCGCGGCATGGCGCGAGCGGACCGCGGAGGCTTTGCGCCGGGCCGACGTCGACCTGATGGACGTGCCGCTCGGGAAGACTCCGGACCCCGACATGATCGCGCGGCCGATCGTCCGGTTCCTCCGGATGCGCGAGGAACGCGGGGTCCGGCGATGAAACGGGCCACGCTCCTTCCGCTCCTCCTCATCGGGCTTGCCGCGGCGTGCGACCGTGGCCTGCCGATCCCGGAGCGCGACCTCATGCTGCGGGTGGCCGCGGACACGGAAGCGGTGACCCTGGGGCGGGCGTTCCGGCTCACGGTCGTCCGCGTCTTCGCGAAGGACCTCGTTCCCGACGAACTCCCGGACGGAGCCTTCGCGCCCCTCGTGGTGCGCCTCCGGGAGACCGTGCGCCGAGAGGACGACCGGCGGGTGGAGGAGACCCGGCGCTACGACGCCTACGCCTTCGCCGCCGGCGACCTCGTCGTGCGGGAGATCCCCTTCACCGCCCGGCCGGGGAACGGGGGCCCACAGCGCGAGGCGCCCGGCAACGCTCTTCGCCTGAAGGTCCTGGCCTCCCTCGATCCGGCGGCGCCGGGCGAACTCGAGCTTCCCGCCGGGCCGATGCGCCGGCCGTTCCCGTGGCTCCCCGCGGCGCTGGCCGCCGGCGTGGCCCTTTCGGGGATCGCCGTGGCCGTCCTGCTGCGCCGGCGGCCCGCCCGCCCGTCGCCGGTCGCCGTGGCTTTGGCTTCGCCGCCGCCCGGTCCGGAGGTCCGTGCGCTCGCCGCTCTCGCGCGGCTCCGGCACGCACCATCGCGGGACACGTCGGACCCGGAGATGTTCTGCGAAGAGGTGGCCGCCGTCCTGCGCGGCTATCTCGCCGAGCGCTTCTCGTTGCCGGCCGCCCGGCGGACGACCGAGGAACTTGGCGCTCTCCTGCCGTTCACGGAGCCGGAGGGCGCGCGGCTCCGGGGAGCCCTGCGCGCCGCACTCCGACCCGCCGACTTCGCGAAGTTCGCGCTTCTCTACCCCGACGGCACGGGGCGCGCGGCGATGCTCGACGCCGCGGAGGAGTTCGTGCGCGGAACGACCCCGGCGCCTCCGGCCGCGGTCGGAGAGCCCGCATGACGGCTCTCTTCACCTCGCTCACCGGACTCGATCTGGCGGCTCCGGGCTTCCTCGCCCTCGCGCTCCTCGTCCCGGTCGTGCTGATTCTCCGCTGGTGGGGAGGGTCGCCGGCGGTGCGGTTCGCCCCCGGCCAGTTCCTCCGGCGCCGCTCCGCGGGTCCGCCGGGCGAGCGGGCCCTCCCCCGCACCCTCCGCGCGCGACTCGTCGGGCTGCCGGCCGCGCTCGTGGTCCTGGGCCTCCTGCTCACCGTCGTGGCGCTCGCCCGCCCGGTGAAGCGGGTCGCGGTGCCGAGGGTCAAGGAGGGGATCGACATCCTGATCGTCCTCGACGTCTCCTCCTCGATGGCGCTCGAGGATCTCGACCCCACGCGCACGCGTCTCGACGTGGCGAAGGGGGCCGCGGCCCGGTTCGTCGAGGGCCGGCCCGGCGACCGCGTGGGGCTCGTCTCCTTCGCGCGCTATCCGGATCTGCGCTGCCCCCCGACGCTCGATCACGACGCCCTCGCCGAGGTGCTGGCGGCCACCGGCTTCGTCGAGAGCGACGGGCCGGAGGACGCCACCGGCATCGGGACCGCCGCGGCGCGGGCCACGGACGTCCTGCGCCGCGGGTCGGCGCGCTCGAAGGTGGTCATCCTGCTCACGGACGGCGAGGAGAACGTGGCGCGGGCCGACACGCCCGAGGAGATCGCCCCGATCCACGCCGCCCAACTGGCGGCGGAACTCGGAGTGAAGGTCCACGCCATCGCGGTGGGACTCGGGACGGTGGGGCCGGCGGGGGAGTTCGTGCCGCTCGACACGGGTCCCCTGCGGGCGCTCGCCGAGCGGACGGGCGGGAAGTTCTTCACGGCCCGCGATGCCTTGGCGGTGGAGGGCGTCTACCGGGAGATCGACTCGCTGGAGAAGGTCGAATTCGAGGAGCCGCTCTACCGGCAGGAGGAGCGGTTCAGGGGGGTTCTGGTCGCGGCCATGCTCCTCTTCGGTCTCGGGTGGTTTCTCGGCGCCACCCTGCTCCGGGTGCGGCCATGAACTCAGAGCGTGAGCAAAAATCCCGCGCGGCCTCGTTGTCGGCCCCGGCGCGAGCGAGCCGGTATCGGGAATCGCGACACCTTCGCGCGCCGAGGCCGCCAACCCTCCGGGCCGGGCACGATGCGCTTCGCATCGCGTCGTCGTTCGTCGTCTTCGACCGGCTCCGCAAGGTCGAGTCCTCCTCGCTCCTTGCGCTGCTCGCGCCTCGTCCCGGCGCGGCTCGCGGGGGATTTCTGCTCACGC
>JALOQY010000099.1 GCA_025459285.1 Planctomycetota bacterium
CTTCGGCAACAGCACCGCGGGACTGCCGAGGTAGACGGTCTTCGGGCCGATGCGGCTCGAAGTGAAGGACCGCCAGACGTAGGATCCGTACTGCGTCCGCTGGCCGGCGGCCAGCGACGGCGCGCGGAGCTCTCCGAGCGTGCAGTGCCGGATGGTCTTGCTCTTCAGCGCCTCGGGGAGTTGCTCCGCGAAGCGCCGGTAGGCGGCCTGGTCGTAAATGTCATCGGCCACGCCAGGACCTCCAGAAATCGAGAAGCCGGGCCGGACCCGTGCGGATCCATCCCGGCGATCGGTTCGACTCGCGCCCCATGAGGGCTTCGTTCACTCCGGGGAGGGTAGCAGAAGTGGCGTTCGGCTCCACCCGAAAACGGAGGGTAGTCCTCAAGGTCGAATGGCGATTCTGCCGAACAGGAAACGGAGGAATCCATGCAATCCCGAATGAATCTCCGGAACGAAGCACCCGGCCGGCCGCTCCTGCTCCTCGGCCTCACGGCGGCGTTCATCGCGGGCCTGCTGCTCCTCTCCGGCGGGGGCGGGCCCGACCCGGCGAAGCCGCGCGCGCCGTCACGACTCCCCGGCGCGATGCCGCTGGTCCCCGGCGCTCCTCTCGACGGCTTCGTCGCGAGTCCGGTCCCCTCCGCGCCGCCCACGACGATCGTGGACGACGTGCGCCAGACGCTGAAGCGCCTGCCCCTCGACCGGAACAACCCTCCGGGCTCGCGGCCGGCGCCGCTGCGCCCCGGCTGAGGCTCGCGCTGACCCGCGCCCCTGGTGGGGCGCAAGAATCCGGGAAGAATGACCCAGGGTCAATCTTCCCGGATTTCGCGCTCGTTGGCCCGGCGGAGGGAGCGTGTTAGGATCACGGGTTTGACCGCCCCCCCGGCCCTCCCGTGAACGAGCCCGACGACCACTTCGAGGAGAAGGACCCCCCGCGTCCCGCGGTGCGCCGGACGTTCCGCCGCCTCCTGCCGTGGCTGCGGCCGCACCGGCGGACGCTCCTCGTCGCCCTCTTCACCGTGCTGGTCATCACCGCCTGCCAGCTCGCCGGCCCGTTCTTCTTCGGGCGCACCGTGAACGCCATCGAGAAGGACCTCGGCATGGAGACCGTGGTCCTCCTCGCGGGGGCGTTCTTCGCCTCGTTCCTCGTCGCCGCCGGAGTGGGCTACGCGCAGGGGCTCATGCTCACGCGGATGGGCATCCGGGTCGTCACCGCGATCAAGGAACGCGTCTTCGGTCACCTCCTCTCCCTCTCGGTGAAGTTCCACGAGAGCAACCCGGTGGGGAAGCTCATCGCCCGCACGGAGGGCGACGCGGAGACGGTGAAGGAGCTCTTCTCCCGGGTCGCGATCTCCATCCTCCAGTCCGCCCTGGCCTTCGTCGCGACCCTGACGACGATGCTCGTGGTGAGCTTTCGGACCTCTTTCGTCCTGCTCCTCGTCCTCCCGGTCATGGCCCTCGGCGCGGCATGGTTCTTCCGCGTGATCCGCGGGGTCTACCGGGAACTGCGGCGGCGCTTCGCGGAACTTTCCGGGATGATCACGGAGTACGTGCAGGGCGTCCCGGTCGTGCAGCAGTTCGACCAGAAGGAACGCGCGCTCCGGCTCCTCGACGAGCGGAACCGGGCGAAGTTCCGGACGGAGATGAGGAGCTGGTACCTGGACTACGGATTCTGGGGCGCCTTCCTCTTCGTCGAGGTGCTCGCCGGCGTGGCGATCCTGTGGTTCGGAGCGAAGGGGATCCTCGCCGCGGCCATCGACGTGGGCACGCTCCTCATGTTCCTCGAGTACACGCGCCGCGTCTTCGAGCCGATCATCCACTTCGGCGAGCAGTTGACGCAGGTGCAGCGCGGCCTCGCCTCCGCCGACCGCGTCTTCGACCTCCTCGACACGCCGCCGGAGGTGGCCGACGCGCCCGGCGCCGCGGAGGAGGCGAGCTTCACCCGGGAGATCCGGTTCGAGGACGTCTCCTTCAGCTATGACGGAGTGGATAAGGTCCTCGACGGCGTTTCGTTCACCGTGCGCCGCGGCGAGCGGGTGGCCCTCGTCGGCCCCTCCGGCGGCGGGAAGACGACGCTCGTCTCGCTCCTCTGCCGGTTCCTCGACCCCACGGGCGGACGCGTGCTCCTCGACGGGCGCGACCTCCGGGAGTTCACCCAGAGGGCGTGGCGCGAGCGGATCGGCCTCGTCCTGCAGGAGATCTACCTCTTCCCCGGCACGGTGCTCGACAACCTCCGGGTGCTCGACGAGGACGTCGCGCCGGAGCGGGTCGAGGCCGCGGCGCGCGCGGTGACGGCGGACTCCTTCATCGAGGCGCTGCCCGAGCGCTACGGCGCGGACCTCGCCGAGCGCGGCACGAACCTGTCCCTCGGCGAGCGCCAGATCCTCTCCTTCGCCCGGGCCCTCGCGGCGGAGCCCGACCTCCTCGTCCTCGACGAAGCCACCTCCTCCGTGGACCCCGGCACCGAGGAGCGGATCCAGGTCTCTCTCGAGCGCCTCCTCACCGGACGCACGGCGGTCATCGTGGCCCACCGGCTCAGCACGATCCGCGGGGCCGACCGCATCCTCGTGGTGCGGAAGGGCCGGATCGAGGAGGAGGGCGACCACGACACGCTCCTCGCACGGGGCGGTCTCTATCGCGAATTGTGGGACCTCCAGTCGGCGGGCAACGGGAACGGCCGTCCGGAGGCGCGCCCATGAGCCTCTACTTCCGCTGGATCTGGGGCTACTGGCGCAAGCGCCTCGGCGTGCTGCCGATCCTCCTCTTCTTCACCGTGGTCTCCACGGCGGTGGCGGTGGCCTGGCCGCTCGTGTGGAAATTCGCGCTGGACGCGGCGCGGACGCTGGCCCCGGGCCGCGCCGAGGCCATGGGCCGCGTGGCGGACGCCGTGCTGATCCTCCTCCTCGTGGGCGTGGGCCGCTCCGTCCGGAACTTCTACCCCATGATGCGGGCGCGGGTGAACGGCCTCTTCGAGATGGCCGTGCGGAGGGACTACTTCGAGAAGATCCTCCACAAGCGCCACGGCTTCTTCACGAAGTTCCGTACCGGCGACGTGGTCACTCGGCTCACCGACGACATCTCGGGGTTCTCGAAGATCGCGTGGTTCATGTGCTCCGGGGTGTTCCGGGCCTTCGAGTCGTTCTCCGGACTCGTCTTCTCCGTCGTCGCGATGCTGATCCTCGACTGGCGGCTCGGCCTCATCACGATCACCCCGCTGCCGCTCATGATGTTCATCTGGTACCGCGTGCGGGTCCTCGTGGAGGCGCGCTTCAAGAAGAACCAGGCGGCGATCTCGAAGACGAACGATCTTCTCGAGTCCACCTTCTCCGGCATCCGCATCGTGAAGGCCTACAACGCGGAGGACCGCTTCCGGAAGAAGCTCGGCGCGATCCTCTCGGGCCGCGTCGACGTCGAGATGGACGTCGTGAAGCTCTGGGCCCTTCTCGACACGTTCTACGCGACTCTCTCGAACCTCGGGCGGGTGCTCGCCATCGTCTTCGGCGGGCTCTGGGTCCTCGACGGGAGCCTGACGATCGGGACGCTCTACGCGATCTTCCTCTACGTGGACCAGCTCGTGCGGCCCATGATGGACATCCCGCAGTTCTTCATCTCCGGCAAGCAGACGACCGTCTGCATCGACCGGCTCCTCGAACTCGCCGACTTCGAGGCCGGGAAACGCGATGACGACGGCGGGCCGGAGATCGTCACGCGGATCGAGGACGTGGCGCTCCGGGACGTCTCGTTCCGCTACGACAACGGCCGGGCGGAGGGGGCGCTGGCCGGCGTCTCCCTCACCGTGCCGCGCGGGCGCCGCGTGGCCGTCGTGGGCGCGGTGGGCTGCGGGAAATCCACGGTGGCGCGGATCCTCTCCGGGGAGCTGCGGCCGGCCGCGGGGGACGTGCTCGTGAACGGCCGCCCGCTCCCGGAGCAGGACCTCCCGAGCTACCGGAGGCGAGTGGGCTACGTCCCCCAGGAGGCGCTCCTCTTCTCCGACACCGTCCGGGAGAATGTGGCGTTCGGCCGGCCGATCGACGAACCCGCCCTGCGCGAAGCACTGCGGATCGCGAGGATGGATGCCGAGGTCGCGGCCTTCCCGAAGGGGCTCGACGAGCTTCTCGGCCGGCGCGGCGTGCGCGTCTCGGGCGGGCAGCGCCAGCGCCTCGCCATCGCCCGGGCGCTGGCCGGGAACCCGGACCTCCTCATCCTCGACGACGTGACGGCGGCGCTCGACGCGGAGAACGAGGAGGCGCTGTGGGACGCGCTCGCGGGCGCCCGGGAGGATCTCGCGGCGGTCGTGGTCACGCACCGCGTGGCCACCGCGATGCGGGCCGATCACATCGTGGTCCTCGACCGCGGCCGCATGGCCGGCGAGGGCACCCACGAGCACCTCCTCGCGACCTGTCCCCCCTACCGCCGCCTGGCCCGCAGCCCGATCCCCTGATCGCCCCCCCCCGACGGGCTGCTACCTCGGGAGCTTCACGGAGATCTTCACGACCACCGGGCCGGGGGCCGAGGTCTCGAGGCGGTAGGTCCCCGTGCCCTGGTCGAGCGCCACCGCCCGGAACGCCACCGTCCCCTTCCCCTCCTTCGCGAGGAAGGCGATCGGGCCGGACGGACCGGAGAGGGAGACCATCGCCGCCGTGAGTCCAGCGCCCTTGAGCGACGCCGAGAGGAGCGCTCCTCTCGGCGCATCGAAGAGCAGCGGTTCCCCGGAGAGCGTCGCCGTCCGGCCGCGGTTCGCCTTCGCCGGCTTGACCTTCAGGGCGAGGGAGTAGGTTCCCGGCGAGGTCGCGATTCCATCGATCGCGCGGACCACCAGCGTGTACTCCCCGGTCTCCGGAGCAGGGAACGCTGCGATCCCCGGAGCCGGGAGGGTCGCCGGGTAGCGCTCGGTGACCACCCGGGTCCGGTCCGGCGCGAGGACGTCGAGGAAGACCCCGCAGCCGCCGGCACCCTCCGCCTTCGTCTTCACCTTCGCCGAGAGGAGATCCCCCTTGACGAAACCCACCGTGAACGCCTGCACGCACACCGCGGCGGCGACGGGCCCCGTGTGCTTCGCGTTCGGGCCGAGCACCGGAAGCCCGGAGCCGAGGAAGTACGTCGGCTTCGCGCCGATGGTGGTGTCGTTTCCGGCCCGATCCCGGATCCGCGCCTTCACCACGCGTGAGCCCTCAGAGCCGGGGGCGGGCAGTTCGACCGGCCCGGAGGCTCCGAACGGCATCCACGCCGACCAGTGCAGCCCGTCATCGAAGCTGACACCGAGGCCGTCGAGGCCGCTGCCGCCCGGACCGTCCGCGGCCATGACGTCGAGGACTACGGCCTCGCCGCCCAGGAGGTAGCCGCGGCCGCCGTTCACCGCGAAGCTCCCCGCCGGGGCCGCCGTGTCGAGATTCACCATGGCGGAGTACGCGTTCGAGACGTTGCCCACGAGGTCGCGGTACTGGACCTCCACCGTGTGGAGTCCGTCCACCTCTCCGATGACCCACAACCGGCTGTCGCTGTAGGGCCGCCAGAGGCCGAAGCTGTCGCCGCCGTTCCGCAGCCTCAGCCCCCCCACGCCGGCCCGGTCATCGGTCGCGCTGAAGAAGAGCGTCACCCCCCGCTGGCGCGTGTACGCCTTGCCGCCGTCGATGGCCAGCGTCCCCGTCGGGGACGTCAGGTCGAGATGGATTTCGTCCCTGACGGGGCCGAGGACCGTGCCAAGGGAGTTCCGCAGCTCGGCTTCCACGACCTTCTCCCCCTCGCCCTCCGACAGCAGGAACGGAAGCCGGGAGAGGAAGGGGCTCCAGTCCGACCACGATCCGTCCGAGTTCCGGGCCCGCGCCTCGGTCCACGTGATGTTCGGCCTCACCAGCCAGAGCCCGACCTCCCGGCTCCCGGTGCACTCGGCGCCGTCGTCGATGGCGAGGTGGCCCTCCGGGCAGGTGCTGACGTAGACGTCGACCTTCCCCGCCGCCGTCTTCCCGGACGGCGCATATCCGGCCGAGTGGACGACGAAGTCGGGGATGCTGTCGCCGTTCAGGTCGCCACCCGCGGCGACCTTGTCGCCGAACAGCATGTTGACGCCTTCGCCATCGAGCACCGCACGCACCGACCAGTCCGCTCCGGAGTAGACCCTCGCCTGCCCGGCCTGGGCGGCCGCATCGTCGCTTCCCCGGATCCCGACCACGAGATCGGGGACCCCGTCGAGATCGAAGTCCCCCAGGGTGGCGAGCGAGTACCCGAAGTAGTCGTTCAGCTCATCCCCGTGGAGGGACGCCATCCGGCCGCCGGTCCGGCCGGAGTGGATGTGGACCGCGCCCGTGGCGACGCCGTCCGCCTCGTCGCCGCAGGCACCGATCGCCAGGTCGTCGCACCCATCCCCGTCCACGTCGCCGAGGCCGACCACGGAGTAGCCGAAGTAGTCCTGGTCGTCGTCCCCCGTGAGGAGATGGAGGAGCGCCCCGTCGAGCCCCGAGTAGACCCGGACGGCGCCGGCGTAGGAGCCCGCGGCGGCCTCCGACGGCGAGGCCACGACGAAGTCGTCGTAGCCGTCCGCGTCCACGTCGCCCGCCCCCGCGACCTGCCGTTCCTCGGCGAACCCGTACAGCTCCAGCAGGACGGAACCGTCCGCCCCGGAGTAGATCCGGAGGCGGCCGGTGCGCACGGCGTCCTGGTACACGCCGGGCGCGATGGCCAGGATGTCCTCGATGCCGTCGCCGTTCACGTCGCCCGCCGCCGCCAGCGCGTTGCCGAGCTTGTCCCCCGCGGTGTCCCCCTTGAACGTGAAGAGCTTGTTCCGGGTCCGCCCGGAGAAGACGTCCACCCGGCCGGTCCAGTTCGCGTCCCGGTCGCCGGCGATGGCGAGTTCGTCGCAGCCGTCCCCGTCAAGATCGGAGAGGAACGTCACTCCGCGCTGCCCGTAGTGGTCGCTGGCCCCGGAGCCTCGGACGAACCACAGCTCCGTACCGTCCTCTCCCGAGAAGACACGGACCATTCCCGGCTCGGTCGCGCCGGCATCCGACTCGTACACCGCCAGGTCGGCGTACCCGTCCCCGTTGAAGTCTCCATGGCACGAGAGGCGGGAGCCGAAGTAGTCGGAACTGGCATCTCCGGCGTGGGAGCGCAGCCAGACGACGTCCACCACGGGCGCCGCGCCCCCGGTGGCGAGCGCCGCGAGGGTCGTGACCAGGAGCCCCATGATGCCGCGACGCATGTCGCCCTCCCGAGCGCCCCGGGCGAACGTGGATCCGCCCCGCACCACTGGCCGGCGCGGCGGCGTTCCCCCACCCGTGGTGGCCTGCATTGTAGCCGGGATCCGCCCGTCCGGGGTTCAGCGGCCGCGGTCGAAAAGCAGTTTTTCCAGACGGAGCAGAACGACCCCGGCCGCGGCCCGGAGGCCGGGATCAGCGACCGCCAGGGGGCAGAGCCCCTTCACGGCGTTCAGGAGCACGAGGGGGAGTCCGGCGGCGACGAGGATCGGGGCGGGGGTCGTCGCCACCCGCTCCCGGAGCGCGGCGAGCGCCACGGAGTCCACGCGGGGACGGTCGTCCGGGACCACGAGGATCCGGTCGCCGTCGAGGGCGATCACCGCGGCGTTCGCGCTCTCGTAGATCTCCGCGCCGTCGGGCGAGGTGAGGAGCGTCTCGACGCCCCCGAGTCGGAACGGATCGTAGGCGCAGGGCGGCGCGGGCTTTCTGAAGGGGCCGCGCCGGCCGGCAAAGGGGGAGACGGCATACCGGACCGGCATCTCCGGGAAGAGGCGGCTGCCGGCGCGCGCCGTGGCCGAAAGACGACCGTCCGCGAAGTGGAGGACCCACACGCCGGGAGCGACCGTTCGCGCGAAGGCGTCGAAGGCCGCGAGTGCCTCGGTTCCGCAGGGCTCGAACCGCCGGCGATGGCCCGCGAGGAACAGGACGCCGTCCTCCGTGGAGCGAAGGGTCGTGTAGCTCACCCGAGCCCCCGGAGCTTCAACCGGGCCTCCTCGAGCTCCGCCGCGGCATCCGACTCCCAGACGATGCCCCCGCCCACGCCGCCGACCCAGCCGCCATCGCGCCGCTCGGCGGTGCGGATGAGCACGCTGAAGACCGCGCGGTCGCCGGCGACGAGCCCGAGGGCACCGCAGTAGGCCCCGCGCGGGGATGGCTCGAGACGCGCGATCCGGTCCATCGCCGCCCGCTTCGGCGCGCCGGTCACGGAGCCGCTCGGGTGGAGGGCATCGAGCACATCGAGCGGACCGGCGCCCGGAGGCAGCTCGCCCTCGACGTCGCTCACCGCCTGCACGGCGTAGGGCAGCCGGAGGAGACGGCGCTCGTTCACGCAGCGGACCGTCCGCGGGCGGCACACCCGCGTGAGGTCGTTGCGGAGGAGGTCGGTGATCATCGCCAGTTCGGCACGGTCCTTCGCGCTCGCGAGGAGTTCATCGGCGCGGTCCGCCGGCGCCGTCCCCTTCATGGGCTCGACCCGGACCCGCCGGCCTTCCGTGGCGAAGAAGAGCTCCGGCGAGGCGGAAACGAACTCCGCCCCCCCGGGGAGGCGCACCCACGCCGCGAACCGGGGGACCTCGCGGCGGCAGAGCGCGGCGAAGAGGGCGGCGCCCCCGAGGTCCGGCCGGCGCGCGCGGAGCGTCAGGTTCACCTGGTAGACGTCGCCGGCGGCGATGTCCTCGCGGATCGCGCCGACGGCCTCGGCGTGGCCGGCCTCGTCGAGGCGCCAGGGCGGCAGGGGCGCGGCGCCCGCCAGCGCGAGGTCCGACGGTCCGGTGCGCGGCAGGCGCAGGGCCGGCCCGCCGAAGGCGAGCGGTTCGCCTCCTGCCGTCTCGTAGGGCGCGTGGACGATCCGCGGCTCCGGACCGCCGGGGTCGAGCGGCGCGATCAGGAGCCACCCGCCGCCGGTGAAGCCCGGTCCGAGGAGCGCGAAGGACGGCGCCGAATCGAGCCCGGCGAGCGTCACGGGAGCCTCCCCACCGCCCGGAAGAAGGCCGCCAGCATCTCCTCGCCGCGCGGCGTGCCGTGAGAGTCGGGGTGGAACTGCACGCCGGCCACCGGGAGGGTCTCGTGCTCCACGGCCATGGGCAGGCCCGAGGCCGTCGCCGAAACGACCCGGAGCGGGAAGCGGACCGCGTCGAGGGCGAGGGAGTGATAGCGCATCACCGTGACCTCTCCGCCAAAACCGGGGAAGAGACGGGAAGGCGCGAACCGGACCTCTTCCCGGCGGCCGTGGGCGGGCTCGCTCCGGCGGAGGCGCGCGCCGTAGGCGATCCCCACGGCCTGGTGGCCGAGGCAGACGCCGAGGACGGCGAGACCCCGACCCGCGGCTTCGAGCACCGCGTCCACCAGATGGCCGGCCCGCAGCGGGTCACCGGGTCCGGGTCCCACGACGAGGCTCCTCGCGCCGGGGAGGAGCCGCCGGAACGAGTCCCGATCGGCGCCCGGGATCACCGCGATCCGCTCCCGCGGGAACGGGAGCCGGTCGATCACGTTCCACGAGAAGGAGTCGTCGTTTTCGAGGAAGAGGAGCATGGGGGCCACGCGGAGCAGGGCCAGCGACGCCTGACGATAACCCCGCCCCCGCGTCCCTGCAAGCCCCCCGCGGACCCCCGGCCGGTCGCTCCCGGTCGGCCCGGCGCCCCCGGGAGCGATTCAGAGCCGGAGCAGAAATCCCGCGCGGCCTTGCTGTCGGTCACCCGCGCAGGAAATCGAGGACCTTCCCCATCAGGTCCTCCCGGAACGAGTCGAGCTTCTCCTTCTGCTCCGGGCGGAGGAGGGCGAGCGCCGCGCGCACGGCGGCGGACTTCTCCTCGGCGAGTCGGAGAGCCGTCGGTTTCAGGTCGGCCTTCAGCCCGTCGTACAGGGCCCGGGCCGCCGCCTGCTGGTCGGCGGTGAGAGCGAGCTTCTCCGCGAGCGCCCCGAGGTACGCCTCGAAGAGCTGGTCGTGGATGGCGAGGCCGAGTTCCACCTGCTCCGGCGGGGAGGCGCCGGAAATCCGGTCCACCCTCTCCGAAAGGACGGCGCGGTCCGTCCGGTCGAGCAGCTTCGAGAACAGCTCCTTCTTCCGCTCCCCGTCGAGCTTCTTCAGGGTCGCGAAGACCTTCGCCGCCGTGCGCCGCTGCTCCACGCTGAGGAGCGCGGTCACGTCGGCGCGGAACTTCATCACGCGGGCCTCGACTGCGAGCCGATCCGCGGCCGTCTCGAGGAGGAACTTCTCCCCGATCTTCTTCGCCTCGGTTTTCTGGTCGTCGTCGAGGACCGACCAGTACGCCTTCAGCCCGAGCTTGCGCAGCGTCTTCGTGCCTCCCGCCTCCACCGGCAACGCCATGGAAGCGGTGGCCGCGAAGAGCAGTACCAGGGTCGAGAGCAGTTTCATCGTCGTCTCCTTTCGGTGAGGTAAGTACCCGCGGAACCGCCATCGGGTTTCGGCGGAAGGCCGCCGGCCAAAAGGTGAAAAGGTACGTACGTCCCCGATAGGCTTCGGGGATGCGCATCGCCGTCACCGGGGCTACCGGACTCGTGGGTCGGGCCGTCGCGGGGAAACTCGTCGCGCGAGGGGACGAGGTCGTGGCGTTGAGCCGCGACCCGAAGGATGCCGCGTCGCGTCTGCCCTCCGGGGTCCGCGCGGAGCCCTTCGCCCTCGACGACCCCGCCCTCGTCGCGAAGGCGCTCTCCGGCGCGGACGCCGTCGTCCACCTCGCCGGCGAACCGGTCATGGCCCATCGGTGGAACCGCCGGGTGCAGGCCGGCATCCGGAACAGCCGGGTGGAGGGCACCCGCACGATCGTCCGCGCCATCGAGGAAGCCGAGCCCCGCCCGAAGGTCCTCGTGAGCGCCTCGGCGACGGGCTACTACGGCCACCGCGACGACATGGAGATCGACGAGGACGCGCCCGCGGGCCACGACTTCCTGGCCGAGGTCGCCCGCTCCTGGGAGGCGGAGGCGGAGCGGGCCACGGCGCTCGCGGTCCGTGCGGCGATCCTCAGGATCGGGATCGTCCTGTCGCGGGACGGCGGGGCCCTGCCCCGGATCGCCGCCCCCTTCCGGTGGTTCCTCGGCGGCCCGCTCGGGAACGGTTCCCAGGGCTTCCCGTGGATCCACATCGAGGACCTCGCCGCGCTCGTCCTTTTCGCCATCGACCGGGAGGCCGCGCGGGGGCCACTCAACGCCGTCGCTCCGGAGATCGTGTCGAACCGCGAGTTCTGCCGGGCGCTCGGACGTGTCCTGCACCGCCCGGGCTTCTTCCCGGCGCCCCGCCTCGCGCTCCGGATCTTCGTGGGCCGCGCGGCGGCGGTCCTGCTCTCCGGCCAGCGCGTGATCCCCCGCCGGACCCTCGAATCGGGCTTCACCTTCCGGTTCCCCCGCCTCGACACCGCCCTCGCCGACCTGTTCCCGAAGCAGGGCTGACCATCCGCCTCACGCTCGCAGCGGCCAGCTAACAGCCCGCCGGCGGAATCCGATTTCACCGTCACCACGGGCGCCGGCGCGCGTCCTGTTCGGCGGAGGTGATCCGATGGTGGTGATCGCGGACGAGTTCGAGCGGGAGTGGGAGTGGGCATGGAGGGAGTTCGCCGAGGTCCTCTCCGACCTCGGCCGCAAGTCCGGACAGTGGTGGCCCCCCGATACGCTTGCCGTGTTCCTCGACGTGCCGTCGCTCTCGATCGCCCATCTGCTCCCGCAGGCGCGCGCGGCGGGGCTCACCGAGGGCCTCGACCTCGTCGAGAGGGTCCGCACCGGCGTCCGGGGCGCCATGGCACGGCTGAAGAAGGCCCGGGTCGGGGGGACCGGTCGACCTCTCCCGCTGACCTTCGGCCTGACCGAGGCGCTGCTCGTCTGGGACTGGCTCGAGATGGAGGCCGCCGGGCAGCCATCCTGGAACTTCTTCGAGCGCCTGCGCAACCTCCGCCTCCGGATACCGGAGGTCTCCCTCTGCGAGCGGACGGTGTACCAGTTCTGCCGCCGCGTCCCGCCCCCTGGCTTCGGATGACCGGGGACGCGGGCAGCCTGTCGACTCTTCGGTTCCCGGAGCTCCGCCCGGCCCCGGCGGCGGCGCGGGCCGGGGCCTCCGGAGCGCGGTACAATGCGGCGGGCCCCCCGGAGGATGCCATGCGACGCTCCGTCCTGCTGCTCGTACTGCTCTGCCTCACCATCGCGCCGGTCCGGCTCGCGGCGCAGGGGGACCCCGCGGAGGAGCTGCGGCGGGAGGCCGACCGTGCCTTCGGGGGGGGCCGGCCGGAGGAGGGGCGCCGGCTCCTCCGGGATCTCATCGCCCGCCATCCCGACTCGCCGGTGCTCCCGGGAGCCCTGCTGACACTCGCGTTGCGGAACGACGGCTCCCTGGCCGGTCGCGCCGAAGCCCTCGACTCGCTGCGCCGACTCGGGAAGGAGTTCCCGCGGCTCTGCCCCCCGGACCAGATCGCCGACAAGGCCTCGGGAATCGGCGGCTTCCAGTGGACGGTATTCCCGCACCGCATCCTCCGCTCCGCCAAGGCCTCGATCACCGTCTCCGACCGCAGTCCCTGCCGGCGCACCTTCCGTCTGCGCCCCGTTCCGGCCGCCGGCCTCGCCCGGTGGTTCGCCACGGCCGCCCTGGACCCGGAGCAGCGCGAGCCGGCCCCTGCCCCCACGGGCGAACCGATCGCCGAGCGAGTGCTGGAGGCCGAGGCC